>JALYTE010000361.1 GCA_030854435.1 Acidobacteriota bacterium
TCGAAGTCGCTCATGGGATATCCTCGTGCCCCCATCACGCGGTTGACCAGAGTGTCGGCTTCGGCGACCGACATGGATGGGTCGTCGACAAAGCGGCGTTGGACCGCAGCCCACTCGGTGACGTACCTCTCGCGGTCGGCGGGTGAAAGAGCGTGGATGGAAAAGCTGTGCACCCGCTTCTCGCGGCTGAGGAGCTCGGCCTCGGCTTTGGCGGGGTCTCCTTTTTGCTGGATGGTGCGATCGTACTCGGACCCGAAGTGCTGTTTGAGCCCCTGGCTCCTGCGTTTGCGATTGAGAAAAAAGACCACCGCGATTACGATTAGCGCGGTTACGACGATGACGGCAATGAGAGTTGTTGTGTTCATTTTGTGCCCCCAAGCTGGTTGGATGCGGGATTGGGGAGGGGGGACATCGCATGGCAATTCGACGAAGCTATCGATTAGCAGACCGCCGACTCTGGCGGATACACTAGCGGTCAATGGTCTATCAACTTATGACGGCACTCGGGAGTGCGGCATGAAGCGCGTCTGGCGGCTGATTCGCTACATGCGGCCGTACACGCTGCAGTGGGTGCTGTCGGTGCTTTTGATGGCGGTGTTCGCGGCGATGGCGGCGTTTCGCATCCTGCTGATCAAGCCGATCGTCGACAACGTGCTGAGCGCGGCGGCCTCACCCGACCAGGTGCTGGTGTTTGCGATTCCGCATTCGACCCGGCACTTGAATTTGCAGTATCTGATTCCGCGGCATTTTCACAATGCATGGACGGTGGTTGCGGTGGCCCTGATCGGCTCCGCGATTGTCAAGTCGATTTGCGACTATGCGGGGACGCTGCTGGCGAATACGGCGGGTTTCGGGATGATTACCGACCTTCGCAACGATCTTTACGACTCGATCCTGCGACGGTCTACGGCGTTTTATCAACGCAACGCGACGGGCTTGCTGATCTCGACGCTCATCAACGATGTGGAGCGCGTGCAGACGGCGATGGCGACGGTGCTGAGCGATTTTTTGCAGCAGCTTTTCACGCTGTTTTTCATGATCTGTGTGGTGATTTCTATTGGCGGAAAGATGGCCTGGATCCTGCTGCTATTCGTGCCGGTGATTGTGTCGTCGGCGCGGCGGATCGGCAGCAGCGTCAGGCGGAGGACGCGGCGTGGGCAGGACAAGCTGGCGGAGATCCAGAACATCGTCCACGAAACGATAACGGGCAACGGCATCGTCAAGGCGTTTGGCATGGAGTTGTGGGAGATGGACCGTTTTCGCCGCGCTGCGCAGAGGCTGCTGACAGCGAACATGCGGTCGGTGGCAGTGCAGTCGATTTCGTCGCCGTTGATGGACGCGCTGGGTGCGGTCGCGATCGCGCTGCTGCTGTTCCTGGGGCGGCAGCAGATTCTGCGCGGTATGACGGCGGGCACGTTCGTCGCGTTTCTGGCGTCGGTGATCGTGCTCTACGACCCGGTGCGGAAGATGCCGATTTACTACAACAGCTTTCAACAGGCCATCGGCGCGAGCGAAGAGATTTTTCGTTTCATGGACGCGCAGGATGAAGTGCTCGAACGCAAGAAGGCGATTGCGATCAGGAATTTTGAGCGGAACATTGAGTTTCGCGACGTTCGCTTCAGCTATGAGAGCGAGGGGGAAGCGAAGGAAGTGTTGCGCGGTATCAGCTTGAATGTGGCGCGCGGCGAGGTCGTCGCGCTGGTGGGGCCGAGCGGCGCGGGGAAGTCCACGCTGATGAATTTGCTACCGCGGTTTTTCGATGTGACGGGCGGGGCAATCCTGCTCGATGGGCATGACGTGCGCGATTTGACGATCGCGTCGTTGCGTAAGCAGATTGGCAAAGTGACGCAGGAGACGGTGCTGTTCAACGACACGGTGCGCAACAACATTGCGTATGGGCAGCCGGACGTTCCGATGGAGCGGATCGAGGCGGCGGCGCGCGCGGCGTTGGCGCACGACTTCATTCTGAACATGGCGGAGGGCTACGACACGAAGATCGGCGAGCGCGGGGCGCGGCTTTCGGGCGGCGAGCGGCAGCGGTTGGCGATCGCACGCGCACTGTTGAAGGACGCGCCGATCCTGGTGCTGGATGAGGCGACGTCGTCGCTGGATGCGGAGAGCGAGGCGGCGGTGCAGGCCGCGCTTGCCAACCTGATGCAGGGGCGCACGGTGTTGGTGATCGCGCATCGGTTGTCGACGGTGCGGCGGGCGAACCGTATTGCGGTGATCGAGCATGGGGACGTCACGGAGTTGGGCTCGCATGAACAATTGTTGGCGCGAGGAGGGACGTATCAGCGGCTTTACAATTTGCAGTTTGGGGAGGCGGAAGTAACGGTGGAGGACGATGGTGCAGTCGCGGCCGTGGAAGGTATCGCGTAAGAACGGCATTTCGTGGATTGCCGATTGTCGGTTATCAGTCGCCAGTTGTCAGTTTTGAGTTTGGAGAGGCGTTGTATCCGGTAGAGAGGTGGACGTTAAGGATCGCGGTACACTTGCGAGAAGCAAGCAAGATTCTATGGCAGGCATTCTTTTTATTATTTCGGCGCCGTCCGGCTCAGGCAAATCCACGCTGGTTGGCGAGGTGCGGCGGCTGGTCGAAGGGCTGGAGTTTTCGATTTCGTATACGACGCGCGAGCCGCGCGGTTCGGAAGAAGACGGCCGCGAGTACCACTTTACGACCCGCGAAAACTTTGAGCGCATGATTGTGGCGGGGGAGTTTCTGGAGTGGGCCGAGGTGTTCGGCAACTACTATGGGACGGCGATCGCGGCGCTGGATCATGCGCGCGCGAGCCACAAGGACTTGCTGCTGGACATCGATGTTCAGGGCGCGCTACAGGTGATGAAGCGGCTGCCGGAAGCGGTTTCGATCTTTATTCTGCCGCCGAGCCCGGAAGTGCTGGAGTTGCGCTTGCGCAATCGCAGCCAGGCTGAAGGCGTGACCCAGGAGCCGGTGATCGCGACGCGGCTATCGAATGCGCGCGGCGAGTTGTTGAAGATTGGCGACTACAAATATGCGCTGGTCAACGACACGCTGGACCACGCCGCGGCGGAGATGCGGGCGATCGTTTTGCGTGAGCGCGGCGAAGTAATGGAGTCCTGTGCGACTGCCGATGATTGCCTTACGCGGAAGCTGTCGCCCCGTCTGGCTGCGGCACTACGGAGCTTCGGCGTGCAGGCGGAACAGATTTGAGATTAGAATCGGATGAAACCCCAGTAGCACAGCACGGAGGCCCCATGGAGACGAACTACGACGATCTTCTTCAGAACAAATACAGCATGGTGAAAGGCGCTGCGCGGCGCGCGCGGCAACTGCAATCGGGCGCGCCGTCGTTGGGCGTATCGAAGTCGCTGAAGGCCTGTCGCGTGGCGGAAGATGAAGTGCGCGCGGGCAAGGTGACGTACACGGTGTTGGCGGCGAAGTTCGTTCCGCCGGTCGCCTCCTGAGTCCGCGGGTTTCCCGATGAGCGGCTTGTCGCAGCAACAGCTTCGCGCGTATGTGGACTATCTGCGCGATATGGGGATCTACGATCTCTATCGCCAGAATGCGCCACGGGTGTTGCTGCCGGAAGGGTTCGTTGCTGGGCTGGCGGGTCAGCGGGCGGTGGCGCGTCCGGCTGCCGTGGAGAAGCCGAGTGCGGCGGTGTTATCGCCGTTTGCGGCGGCACAGGCGAGGCGGGGAAGGCCGCCTATTGCGGCTTCGGCTGCGACTGCTGTAGAGCTTGAACCTTCTATGGCGAAACCGATTTCTTTCGATGAACTCGTTCCACTGCCGGCTGTGCGAGTTTCAGCGGCTGAACGCGCGGCCGCGTTGGAAGCGATTCGCGTCGACATGGGCGACTGTACGCGTTGTCCGCTGGCCTATGCGGGGCGGCATACGATCGTGTTCGGCGATGGCGACGCGAACGCGAAGCTGATGTTTGTCGGCGAAGGACCGGGCGCCGACGAGGACGCGAGCGGCGTTCCGTTTGTCGGCAAAGCAGGGCAGTTGTTGAACAACATGATCGCGGCGATGGGGGTCGCGCGCGAGCAGGTGTATATCGCGAACATCGTGAAGTGCAGGCCGCCGCAGAACCGCGTGCCGGAGCCGGTGGAAGCGAACACCTGTTCGCAGTTTTTGGTGCGGCAAATCGATGTGGTGCGGCCGCAGGTGATTGTCGCGCTGGGGGCGACGGCGGCGACGTATCTGCTGGGCGTGCGGCAGTCGCTGGCGTCGCTGCGCGGGCGATGGCATTCGTGCCGAGGGGCGAAGGTCGCGGTGACGTATCATCCGGCGTTTTTGCTGCGCGATCCGAGGCAGAAGGGCGAGGCGTGGAAGGACCTTCAGATGGTGATGGCGGAGATGGGTTTGCAACCGCCGAAGAAGGGGTAGGTTTCCGGGAGCCTCCCCACTTTAGCGACGATAGGGCCGTTGTGAAGATGGGCCACCCAGCTAAAAGCCTCCGCCGTCGTCGCCGGAAGAGCCACTGTCGTCGAAGGAGTTGCTGTCGTCCGCGAATGAATTGTCGTCGGTGGAGTCTGTTGTGTCGTCTGAGGTGAGGTCGTTTCCGCCTGAGAAGTCGCGGCGGTCTTCGATGTCGGGGCTGAGGCCGGACGCATTCGAGCTTGCGGAGGAGCCGTCCAGGTCGCGGCTGGCGTCGTGCGAAGGGTTGTAGAAATTGCTGTCGGAGTCAGTCGCGACGTGGTGCTCGCCGGCGGGGCGGTCTTCGTAGTTGTTGATGATGGTATTGCCGCCTTCGTGGCCATAACCGCCGCCGTAACCGGAGTGGCCTCCGAACATGGATTCGACACCCTCGAAGAGCAGGGCGCCAGCGGCCACTCCGGCGGCGGTGGTAGCGGCGGTGCGGAGAAAGCTGCCGCCTGCGGGCTGTCCGTAAGCCTGCGGAGGGTAGCCCTGCGGAGGATAAGGCGGCGGAGGATAGGGCTGCTGGGGATAGCCCTGGGGTGGGTAGGTTGGTTGTGGAGCGCCGCCGTAAACTGGCGCGCCGTATGCGGGCTGCTGAGGCTGTGGCGGATAGTTCTGGTTCGGAGTGTTTGAGCTTGTGCCGAAGAAGCGGTCGAGCCAGCTTCCGGAGAATGGCTGGGGCGGATGACCGACGGCGTCGCGCAGTCTGGCGAGTTCGGCGTTCGCGCTTTGCAACTGGGTTTGCGCTTGAAGCAGAGCTTGCTGCTGGACGAGGACGGTTTGCGCGAGGATGTAGATCGCGTCGGGATTTTCGCCGAGACCCTGCTGAAGGTGCGCGGCCGCTTCGGGGTCGCGGTCGGTTATCTGCGTGTTGCGAATGCGGTCGATGAGGCCGTCGATCATCTGCTGCTCTTGCGGGGTCATGCGGTTGTTCCTCTCTACGGGGTTCGATGCGTCCGGTGAGGTATACGTGTGAGGTTCAGCGTTAGTTCAGTGGCGGCACTCCCATGACCGAGAATCCGGACATGGGGCACCCCGCAAACTACGAGTACGCTGGTTCTGCTAAACTGATCGACGTAGAGGATATGCAGGTTGTGAGCGCTTAAGTGCGAAAGCAGCCTGAGTGTGGGGCTGTAGCTCAGCTGGGAGAGCGCCTCGTTCGCAACGAGGAGGTCAGCGGTTCGATCCCGCTCAGCTCCACCATTGATGTACGATTCAACCCTTTAGATAAGCCCGCAGCGACGCAAGGCCCGCCTGGATTGTGTCCATGTCTACGGCGAACCCGAAACGCAGGTGGCCCTCGCCGTGAGGGCCGAAGACGGCGCCGGGGATGGTGGCGATGCTGGCGTGTTCGAGCAGCAGGTCGGCGACCTTGCGGCTGCTTTTGTCGATCCTGTCCACTGTGGGGAAAGCATAAAAGCTGCCGCCCGGGACCTCGGTCTTGAGGCCCAGTTCATTCAATCCGGAAACGAGCACGTCGCGGCGTTGGCGATAGAGCGCGCACTTTTCGCGGAAGAAATCCGGCTGGATTGCGAAGGCGGCCAGCGCGGCCCACTGCGTCGGGGTGGAAACGCCGTTGGTGGTGTACAAGACGACTTTCTGCAACGCTTGCAAGAAGTGGCGCGGGGAGACGACGTAGCCAATGCGCCAACCGGTCATCGCGTAACTCTTGGAGAGCGTGAAGACGGTGATGGTG
>JALYTE010000363.1 GCA_030854435.1 Acidobacteriota bacterium
GCTATGCGGAGTTCGTCGAGACCGAAGTGCTGCCTCTTGTGGAGAAACAATACAACGTGAAACTGAGCAAAGATCCCGACGCCCGGGCGACGATGGGCGGCAGCTCCGGCGGCTCTGTCGCCATGGCCATGGCTTGGTTTCATCCGGATCTATATCGCCGCGTCCTCACCTACTCAGGCACATACGTCAACAACCAGTTTCCGGTGGACCCCGAACTCCCCCACGGCGCCTGGGAGCTGCATGAACACCTCATTCTTAACAGCCCGGCCAAGCCGCTGCGTATCTGGATGGAAGTCGGCGACAGGGACAACGGCGGTACCGGCGACGTCATGCACGACTGGGTCGTCGCCAATGAGAACATGGCCAAAGTCCTCGCCGCCAAGGGCTATCATTATCAGTTTGTATTTGCGGTGAACGCCGGGCACACCGACCGCGCCGTGAAGCAACAAACCCTGCCTGAGGCTCTGGAGTATATATGGCAGGGTTACCCAAAGAAGTGATTCTGTGGAGGAGCGCGACTGGCTTTTTGAGCTCATCAAGGATCGGCGCGGACAGCGGCCACGAACGCTTCGGGGATGTTTGCCTTCACGCCTTTGCGACCCTCGGAGTACACGCTTACGGTGGAATCGCCCGGCTTCACCAAGCTCGCGCAGAAGGACATCCGGCTGTTTGCGGCTGACAAGGTGTCGCTGCCGGATCTCGCTCTCGCGGTGGGCTCCGTGAACGAAACCGTCAGTGTCGAGGCTTCCGCCGTGAATTTGCAGACGAAGAGTTCCGAGCGTTCTCGATCTCGACACCCTCACCGATAAGGCGCGCAGCCGAAAAGCGATCATTCTCCAGTTTGTGAAGACTAACGGCGGCGATGTTGTGCTTTCCCGCGTTCGCCCGCTTCACCTCCGTGTTTCCGGATAAGTTCTATCTGCGGGAGCGCGGCCGTTTCTATCCCCCGAAATCCATTCGAAATATACTGATCTCCGGAGACTCGAATGCGCCAATTTTGCTTTGTTTTTGCAGCGGCAGTCGCAGTGTTCGCGCCCATCGGTTTGGCTCAACAGGACGGGCCGTATAAGATCCTGAAGACGGCGAGGGTCGGTGGAGAAGGCGGCTGGGATTACATCTTTGCCGACGCCGCCGGACGCCGGCTTTATATTCCGCGAGGCGCGACGCGCGCCGTCGAGGCGACTGCAACGACGCCTGAGGTGCCTGCGGTCCCGGCACGGTTGACGATTTTCGATCTCGACACCCTCAAGCCTGCCGGTGAGATTGCTGGGGTTGGAGGCAACGGCACCGCAGTCGACCCCAAGTCAGGCCACGGCTTCACCAGCGATCATCCGAAAGTGTCGATGTTCGACACGAAAACGATGACCCTGACCAAGAGTATTGATGTGGGCGCCGCGCGGCCCCGATGGTATCCTCGTCGATGACTTCAACCAAAGGGTCTACGTCTTCAGTCATCCGACGAAGGACGCAACGGTGATCGATGCCAAAGACGGAACCGTGCTTGGCACAATCGATCTCGGCGGCGTGCCGGAGCAGGGCGTGGCCGACGGCAAGGGCATGCTCTACGTCGTCATGCAGGATGCGGTAGGCAGCGTCACGGCCGTTGACTTCAAGACGATGAAGGCGACCGCGCACTACTCGTTCATCGACAAGGGCGGATGTAATGGACTTGCATTGGACGTAAAGAATCAGGTGGTCTTCGCGGCGTGCGGCCGATCCGGCAACCCCACCGGCGCAGCCCGCGCAGCCAATGATGGTGATTTTGAGTGCCACGGACGGCAAGATCCTTGCCAGCTTGCCGCTCGCCGGGGGCTCCGACGGCGCGGCGTTCAACCCTGCGACGATGGAGGCCTTCAGCACGCATGGCAATGGCACGATGACCATCGTCAAAGAGAAGAGCCCGGCGAGTTTCGAGGTAGAGCAGAACCTGCAAACGATGAATGGCGCCCGGACGGTAACGTTCGACCGTAAGACGGGCCACCTCTTTACAATGTCCCAGGAGCGTGGGCCGGCGCCGCCCCCCACACCGCCTGGCGGCGGACGGGGGCCACAGGGTACAGTGGTTCCGGGCTCGTTTACAATTCTGATGATCGGCAAATAGGAAGCGTGTTCTAGCTCAATGCCGCAGCGGCTCAAGTAACATCGGGTTACTGTTCGTCGAATCCGAACGAATACAAAGTCGAATCGAAAGTAGTCACGTAGGCTTTCCACCCGCCATTATCTCCCCACTGCCAAAGATACTGTTGCCCCAAGTCCGCTCCAGATCCGAGCATTTATCGGTGCGGAATTCCAGACGATGAGCCTCTTTCTCAGAGTGGCATTCATTGTGAATCTGCGAGTCCGTCCACCAGCCCAGCAGGTAACGGGTCTGCGCCGGGCGGGAGTGCGTCGCCCGCGATGACGGCATCGATGGTCTCCTCCCAACTTGCTGCGGGCTTCATTAGCTCAAGCTGCTGGATTCGTCTAAGTATCGATCGCCTCATCGCTGATTTTCTGTTGGCATCCGCCGTCACCGCGTAGCTCCCGTCGAGTTGTGGCTACCGGCCTTGGCGCGGAGTTGCTCGCGGAGATCTCCGACACTGATTCCCGCCACTTGCCCGATACAGGATGCGAGCCAAGTCCTTCGCACTGCCAAATTTACATCGGTGCCACGAATGAACGGTTTTGAAACGAAATGTAACCCCTGGGGAGTTTTTCCGGGGCGTGTGTTCAAGAACAAGTTCGAATCCGAGCCGCCCCCGACATGACAACATATCGTGGTCTATTCCGGAACGTAAAGGTCCTTTTTGGTGATCTTCTGTGCACATTCTGGCGAGTCGCTGAGTATTGATTCGTAGGAGGCGTGTGCCCTATGAGAACCGACTTACAGGTCCAGATGTGGAACATCCATCGACTGGTGGCCTACGAGAAGAATGCCCGCCTCCATACCGATCAACAGATCGCCCAAATCGTCAATTCCATCAAACAGGTACTCAGTCCGTGCGGAACAATTGTCCCGATCGATATCGGCGCAGTGTAGCTGGCGTATCCGATGCCGACGTTTTGCGCCTTCGCAAAAAACCACCACAGGAACTCGCCGAACTGCAAATACGGCGTCAGCCCGGCTGCGCTCATCATTCCGGCCATCTCTTTGAACGCCTTCTGCTGGTACGTCCGAACCGTCCTGTTGAACGTACAATGGGTGGACTTCAACCCGCCGAAGCCTGTATCCGTCGCGACCGCTGTACCGTCGGGGAACCGCTGCGCGTAGACAGCGCCGCCCCCTGGATTGTCGGGGGATTGGTCAGTTCGATGGAGAACGACGCCACGCCGGTAGGTCCAGCTGCGGCTACCTGAGCCCAGAAGTCAGTGTGCCAGTCGGTCACGGCGCGGCGGAAGATCTGCGCATAGGCATTGCCCTGCAACAGGCAATGGCTGGTCAGCGTCTCGCGGAATGTCATCGCCGTCATTTCGTCGCTGGGCGCGTTGCGCATGGCCGAGAACATCGGGTGGTCCAGCGCCGGATTCTTGACGCCGTTCTTCTGCTGCACCATGACGAGTGGAATGAAGCCTGTGGACTCGCTGATGATGCGCGTGCAGGCCCACACCACCGAGTGGTTCAGCGCGGTCTCAAGGCTGACGACCTCGCCCGACCAGGCGGGCATCCCGCCCGACAGGATCGAGTAGAGACCCGGATAGCCGTTGCGCGCGTACCCGCCCACGTTGACGGCATCGAAGCTGAACCCGCCCGCTGCTTTCAAATCGAGCGAGACAGGCTTTGAACCGAATCCGTCCAGAAGCCCCTTGAGGCGGGACGTGATCTCGGGAAACATCTACCCGACACTCCGCAGGCCGGTGTATGTCACGGTCTTGCTCTCCATTACGAGAGCGCGGTGCAGTGCATTCACCGCCGCCGAGATCCCGTCGATACGCGAGGAGTTCTTTTCCCGGTCGGGCTTCGAGAACATCAGGTTGTCGTTCGCCCATTTGGCATTCAGGCAGCTTGCGTTCCAGCGCAGAACCGGGTGCCCACCGTGATAGAGGCGGGCCGACGCCACAAGTTCGAGCAGCTTCTTCGATGGCTCGGACAGAGTCTGAAATCCCTGCCGAACTTCAACGCAGGGAAAGCCTTCCTCGACCATCGGCACGGACATCTCCCGCGAGTTCCACGGACCGAAACAGATCTCCTGCAGGTCAAAAATGCCGGCGCCCCACTCGATTCGCGCCCGCACGTCGCGGTAGTCGATGACGCTACCCGGAGAGAGTTCGATAAAGCCCTCTTCCGCCCACTGCCGGTAGGGCATGCCGTCGCGCAGTTGCCGCTGCCTCACTTTGGCCTCCGGCGTCC
>JALYTE010000378.1 GCA_030854435.1 Acidobacteriota bacterium
CGACGCCGCCCACACCCACGCCTTTGCCAACCTGAAAATCGACCAGAAGATAGTCGACGCCCGCAAGCCCACCGTCTGGTTTCACATCTACCGCGGCACAAAATGTGCTGCCGAAAAATACGCCGACGGCCCGCCCCCCTGCGGCCCCAGCTATCACGCCGCGGGCGACTACACCTTCGGCGGCGGCCCCACCAACCTGGACTGGGACAACGGCCTCCTCATCCACGACGAAGACCACGAAACCCGCCTCTGGGACCCCGACGCTCTCTACGCCCCACCAACGCCGTAGCCGGAATCTCTCGGCACCCTGTTGGAACTTCCGCGTCTCGGTTGGCGTATCTCCCCAAAATGAGATTCCCGCCCCACATTTTGTTTACGGTCGCATGGGCACTACCGTAGGCGGCGCTGCTCTCGCAGCAGCCTCCCACCACACCAGCCGCCGCCTCCATCATGGCCCGTGTGGCAGCGAACCAGGACAGCGCCGAGGCCGTGCGCGCTCACTACGTCTACATCCAGCACGCCCGCGTCTCCTCCCACAAGGGCAAGAAAATCATGTGCGAAGAAACCACCGACTCGCGCGTAACGCCCGCCGATAAAGGCTCGCATCAGCAACTGCTCAAGCTCGACGGACGGCTGCTCCAGAAAGGCAAATACACCGCCTACACAGAACTGCCAAAATCGAACGGCGCTTCCGGCGTAACGGAAGACCACGACCTCAACATCAGCGTCGGCGACGACGACTCCGACCGCGACCTGGTCGAAAACATGCGCCACAATCTCATCGACACCAGCTCGAAAGACGGTATCGGCGCCAACCTTTTCCCGCTGACGACCAAGCAACAGGCGGACGAAGTGTTCACGCTCATCGGTCGCGAACACATCAACGGACGCGACGTGTTTCACATCACGTTCCGCCCCAAAGACAAAGACGATTTCGGCTGGAGGGGCGACGCCTACATTGACACTGCGGCCTACCAACCGGTGCTCGTCCGCACGGCGATGTCGCGCAACATCCCGTTCGCGGTGCGCACGTTGCTGGGCACCAATGTCCCGGGTCTCGGTTTCACGGTCATCTATGCGCCACAGGCCGACGGCGTTTGGTTCCCCATCAGCTTCGGCACAGAGTTTAAAATTCATGTGCTCTTTTTCTTCCGCCGCGAGATCACGCTGTCGGCAGAGAACCGCGACTTCGAGAAGACCCACGTCACTTCGCACATTCTCGACGGAGTGGCCGCGACTGACACGTCCCCCGTCAAGCAGCCCTAGGACGTCAGCATCAGCGGGATGCCCCGTGGCCCGCCTCTGGGACATGGGTTATCGGGGGCCGAACACAATCTCTACAGAAAACGAAAATCCCTCCGCGAACGGAGGGATTCGGTTTTTCGACTTCACTAAATTTACGTCGTCACGATCTCGACACCGCGCCAGAACGCAACGTGATGCTTCACCGTCTTCGCGGCAGGTTTTGGGTCGGGGTAATACCAGGCCGCATCGGGGTTTTCCTGCCCATCCACAAGCACCGTATAGTAGCGCGCCTGGCCGTTCGACGGGCTGTTCGAGCTGGTCGAGCTGGGCTTGAGGAAACTCCGGTTGACCGTTTCCTCCGGGAAGTACACATTACCTTCCACCGTCTGAATGCTCTCGCTCTCCGCGAGAGTTTGTCCGTTCCACACTGCCTTCGCCATCGTTTTGTCCAGTCTTTTCAATCAGATGCAGCAGAAACTGCCCGTACTGACCCAGCCCATTCCACTGCCGCGGACATAACCGCGTACCCATTGGTTAGGCTAACACGGAATATGTATTTTGGGAAGTGCAGCATTCAATTCCTCCGAATTGACATAGATTTCGGCGAATTACGCGGCAGCTTCCTCCAGCACAGGCCGCGTCTTCTCCGGGTCAGGCCGTTTCGGTTCGACTGGCTCTTCTTTCGGTTTTGGCGGCCCAATTTTCTTCTCGAACGTACACTCGGGAATCGTCGGCTCCTCGGGAGCAGGGCCGCCTTTCCGAGGCCGCCGTTTCGGCAGCGCAGCGCGGTTATTCGGACACACCAGGTACGTCCCCGCATCGTTCGACAACTCCACCAGATACGCCGAGTCGCACTTCGGGCACGTCTCGTTGACCAGTTTTTGATTGCTCGTAAAGTCGCATTTCGGATAGCGCGTGCAGCCGTAGAAGGTCGTATTCCGCTTGGTCTTGCGGACGGCGACCTCGCTCCCGCACTTGGGGCAGGGCACGTCCAGCAACTCCTGCTTCACGTACTTGCACTTCGGGTAGCCCGAGCACGCAATAAACTCTCCATACTGCCCATCGCGCTGTAGCAGCGGCTTGCCGCACTTCGGGCACGGTTCGTCGAGCACCACCGGCGGCTTGGTTTGCACCTTCTGCGTGAGTTTGCGAATCGTCTTGCAGGGCGGGTCTTCGTTGTACCCCGGGCAGCTCATAAACGGCCCCCACGGCCCGTTGCGCAACACCATCGTGCGCCCGCAATTGTCGCAGGCCTCGTCTTCCTGCTCTTCATTCGAGTCGGCGTTGGCCAGGTCCGGCTTGGCTGCGAAGTTTTCCTTCGTGAAGTCGCAACTCTCCGGCTCGACGACGAGCTTCTTCGCCGTCCCCGCCGCGCTCTCGAGCGCCGAGAGCAACTCCTTCTTGTCCTCGACCTTCGTGTTGGCTTCGATCACGTCCTCGTTCATCGCCTTCACGTACATCGGAAAGCTGAACTTATCCAACACTTTTTTCACCGCCGCTTTAGGGTCTTTCTTGAGCGGCCCTTGCGCGACGGTCATCGGCTTCAGCTTGATAAAGTTCGAGCAGGAATAGAAGCTCCCGAACTTGCCCCACTTCAAGATCAACGGCGCGCCACACTTCTCGCAGATTTCGTTCGTCTTGTGCTCCATCGCTTTGATGTCTTCCATGTTGACTTCGGCGACTCGCAACTCCTCCTCGAAGTGCCCATAAAAACCCTTTAGCAGGTCGGTCCAATTCTCGGTGCCGTCCTCTACCGCGTCCAACTCGCCTTCGAGTTGCGCCGTATAGCCGGTCTCAAAAATGTATGGAAAATTCTTGACCAACAATTCAGTGACGACCATGCCCATCTCGGTCGGCACTAACTGCTTGTGAATTTTCTTGACGTAATCCCGCTCCTGAATCGTATTAATGATGGACGCATAGGTCGAAGGCCGCCCGATGCCGTTCTCTTCCAGCGTCTTCACCAGGCTGGCTTCATTGAAGCGCGGCGGCGGTTGTGTGAACTTCTGCTGCGGGTCGAGCTTTCGATTTTCAAGCGCCTGCCCATCGCGCAACTCGGGCAATCTGCGCTCCGCCGAATCCTCCTCGCTGCTCGCGTCTTTGTCGCTCTCGGCGGCGGATTCAGCCGCTGCCTTCGCATCGCGCGAGGCTCTAGCCTTCTTCGCCTCTTCCTCGAAGCGCAGAAAACCATCGAACTTCAAAATGCTGCCCGTAGTTCTGAAGTCGTAACTGACGTCCGCCTTCGCTTCAATGTCCACCGTGGTCTGATCGAACACAGCTGGCGTCATCTGGCTGGTCACCGCGCGTTCCCAGATCAGCTTGTAAAGCCGAAACTGCTCGTCGCTCAGATAACGTCGAATCTTGTCCGGCGTAAAGCTGACGTTGGTCGGACGAATCGCCTCATGCGCGTCCTGCGCGTCCTTCTTGCTCTTGTAAACATTCTCTTTGTCGGGCAGATAACCCGGCCCTAGTTCCTTGTGTACCCAGTCTCGAATCTCTTTCACCGCATCGGGACTCATGCGCGTCGAATCGGTGCGCATATAAGTAATCAGCCCAACCGTGCCTTCGTTGCCGACCTCGACGCCTTCGTACAAACGCTGTGCCACGCCCATCGTCCGGCGCACATTGAAACCCAACCGCCCCGCCGCTGCCTGTTGCAACTGGCTGGTGGTAAAAGGAGGTTTGGCATTTTGCCGCCGTTCTTTTTTCTCCACCGACCGCACCCGCCAAGTCGCTCGTCGCAACTGTTCCATGACTTCATCGACTGCGGCAGAATCCGGCAACGCGTTGGCCAAAAACTGTTCCTTGCCATTGGCATCGACGCCGTTCAACACCCGAATCGCCTGCCCGGCAACCCCAACCATGCGGGCCGTGAACTCCTGCCCGTCCTTGCCCGGCGAAAGCACCGCATCGATGTTCCAATACTCCACTGGCTGAAACGCATTGATCTCGCGCTCGCGTTCCACAATCAGCCGGAGCGCCACGGTCTGCACGCGTCCCGCGCTCAATCCGCGCTTCACCTTGTCCCACAACAGCGGAGAAATCTGATAGCCCACCAGTCGGTCCAGCACGCGGCGCGTCTGCTGCGAGTCGACCAGATTCTGGTCTACATCGCGAGCGTGGGCGAAGGCTTCCCGCACCGCCTTCTGCGTAATTTCGTTGAAGGTCACGCGCTGAAGTTTGGATTTGTCCTTCATCATGGGCAGCAGTTGAAACTTCAAATGCGCGGCGATGGCCTCGCCTTCGCGGTCCGGATCGGGCGCGAGAAATACCGCGTCCGCCTTGGCCGCGAGACGCTTCAACTGCGCCACCACCTTCTCCTTGCCCGGAGAAACGATCAGCGTCGGCACAAAGGTGCGCCGCTTCAA
Organism: Acidobacteriota bacterium; assembly: GCA_030854435.1. Classification (GTDB taxonomy): domain Bacteria; phylum Acidobacteriota; class Terriglobia; order Terriglobales; family Acidobacteriaceae; genus Granulicella. Next base: position 4,614 of record JALYTE010000378.1, read on the forward strand.
TTCCACTCCAATATCGTTCTTCGGCAAGTCCATGATGTGGCCGATCGAGGCCTCCACCGTGTAGTCCTTGCCGAGATATTTCCCGATCGTCTTCGCCTTCGCCGGCGATTCCACGATCACAAGATTCCTGCTCATTTTTTTACGACCCCATCGGAACGCGACCTACCGCGTTCCGTTCTTCCAATGTCACTGCACCCTAACACGCTTTGCCGAGGCCAAGTCAAACCCGGACTTTCTCGATCAAGTTCTTGGACTCGCAGAAACCGCGTTCCGGCATGTTGCATTTATTTTGTTGTTGTTTGTTTTCGCCGTCATCGTGAGCTTGCGAAGACCCCGCATTTTACCCGTGGCGGCAAAACCTAAAAGCAACGCACGTAATTTTTGCCCGGCATCTGCTTCACCCGCCCGGCGAGCTCCAACTCAAACAACGCTGTAAAAATTTCACCCGACCCCAGATCGTTCTCTAGCAACTCCATCAATTCGTCGAGTTGCAGCGCTTCATCCTGGCGCAAATGCTTCATCACGAGCCGTTCATGGTCGCCCATCGCAGGCAGCGCCGGGGACGCCTCAGTAAATAGAGATGCCGTTCCCCCACCGGAGGATTCTTTCCCGCCAGGCTGTGCGGCCAACTGTGCGGCCAACTGCGCCTCCAACTCGTCCTCCAGCGCGATTCGCATCTGCGACGGCAAATCTTCCCAAACATCCTCCCAGGTCGCGGTCAATTTCGCGCCCTGTTTGATGAGCGTATTAGGCCCCCACGCGTTCTTGTTGGTCGCGTTCCCCGGCACCGCATACACATCGCGACTCTGCTCCAACGCGCACCGCGCCGTGATGCGCGTGCCCGAATACTCCGCTGCTTCGACCACCAGTACGCCCACACTCATCCCACTCAAAATCCGATTGCGAATGGGAAAGTTCTGGGGCGCCGGAAACGTTCCCAGCGGGTTCTCGCTCACAATCGCCCCACCCTGGGCGACAATTCGTTCCGCCAGCGCCTTGTTCTCTTTGGGATAAATGACGTCGATGCCCGTCCCCCACACCGCCACCGTTTTGCCCTGCACATCGAGCGCGCCCTTGTGCGCGCAGGTGTCCACGCCGCGCGCCATACCGCTTAGAATCACCAACCCGCGCCGTGCCAGATCGCGCGACAACATCTCCGCCATGCCCGACCCATACGGCGTTGGATGCCTGGTCCCCACCACGGCAATCCCCGCGCGATTCAGCAAGCCCGCATCGCCCCTGACCCACAACACCGACGGCGGATCGTAAATCTCCAGCAGCCGCTGTGGATAGTTCTCGTCCTCGGGCGTCACAATCCGTCCACCCGCCTCTTCGGTGCGCTGCAACTCCGTGATCGCCAAGGCTCGCGCCCGGCCATCGAACACGAACTGCGCCGCCGACGCCGGCAACCCCACGCCCTCAAGCTCGGTCAGCGCAGCGGCGAACAATCGCGCCGCCGCACCCAGCCTTTCCATCGCGCGCCCGCAGCGTGTCGGCCCCATCTTCGGCGTCAGCGCCAGCGCCAGCCACGCCAGCCGTCCCTCCGCCTTCACCTCATCCACGGTCACGCGAAACCCCTCTACTGCGTCCGCCGCAAGACTAACACTAAGGAAGGTCTGATTAAGCCCTTCGGCATTCCGTCCGGGGCTAAAGCCTTTTCGTTTTTGGGCTGTTTACCACGGGCTGAAGCCCGCTGCTACTCCGGTAGAGAAACCCTGGCACTTAGCCAGAGGTTTCCTAACGCCATTTCGACCGAACCCACAAACCCCTGTACCCTAA
>JALYTE010000470.1 GCA_030854435.1 Acidobacteriota bacterium
CAGCGTGCCAACCTTTTGCATGTGGAACAGCCACGGCATGGCGTCGCCGCCGGATCCCGCCACTTCGTTGACGATCATCACCTTCGGCCCGGGGATGGACGCGCTGGTCGACTTCTGCACCGCGCCATAGCGGTAGGCCCAGTATCCGGTGGTTTGGCGGAGCATGGTTTCGATGATGTAGTCGGCGACTTGGCCGCCGGCGTTGAAGCGCTCGTCGATGATGGCACCCTGCTTGTCGAGTTGGGAGAAGTAGAAGCGGTTGAAATTGGTGAAGCCGCCGTTGCCAGTGTCTGGGAGATAGACGTAGGCGAGCTTGCCGCCGGAGAGTTTGTCGACCTTGCGCTGGTTGTCGGCAATCCATTGGCTGTTGCGGAGAGGGGCTTCGGTGCGGATCGGAACCACCGTGATATCCCGCCCGTTGCTGCCGTTCGCGGAAGCGACATGCAGCGTGATGGCGTGGCCTGCGGTGCCCTCCAGCAGGCGCTGAATATCGTCGTCGGCCTTGACCTCTGTGCCGCCGACGGCGAGGATGCAGTCGCCGGTGTGCAGGTTCAGTCCGGGTTGGGCGAGCGGGGCTTTTTGGTCGAGGCTCCAGTTGTCTCCGGCAAAGATGCGGGCAAGACAGTAGTGGCCGTTCTGGATTTCATAGTCCGCGCCGAGCAGGCCGCCGGGGACGCGCTTGGCCTCGGGGATTGCGCCTCCCGTGCCGCGCAGGTGGCCTACGGAGAAGCCGCCCAGCATCTCCTGGAAGATGTAGTTGAGGTCAGTGCGCGCGGCGATGGACTGGACGTAGGGCTGCAGCCGTTTCTCCTCCTCGACGGTATTGACGCCGTGGAAGTTGGGGTCGTAGAAGTAGGCACGCTCCACGTTCCAGACTTCGTGGTACATCTGACGCCACTCGGCGGGAGGGTCGATGCGCACCTGGAGGTCGGCAAGCGAAACCGCTCCTTCGCCCGCCTTGACGGGAACGTTGGCCGCAACGATGACATACGTGGGGTGGGGGCCGCCACGACCGACGGGGGCGTCGCCGTGGGCGTTCTCGGGCAGCAACGCGAGCAACATCTTTTCGCCGTCGGCGGAGAGGTCGAAACTGGCAACGCGCTCGGCCAGCTTCTCCGTCTTGCGGGTATCGAAGACGTATCGGCTCAGCGTAATCGGACCCGGCGATCGATTGCCGCCGCCTTCGCGGAAATAGAGAATGCCCGGCTTGCCCGCAACCAATTCAAGATAGTTACCCGTCGGCAGGGGCAGCGCGACGATACGGTCCTCAATGCCTGCGAGGTCGATTTTGACGGGCTTGGGTGGAGTCGGGGCTTTCGCGGTGCGCGGCTTGTCGGCGTCGTCCTTCTTCTCGTCCTTGCCCTCGCCTGCGGGTGTGGCGTCCGCATTTTCTTTGGCCTTCTCGCGGGCTTCGGCGGGAGTCTTCTCGTCGTCGCTTTCGGGCGCGACGGGCGAGGTCTGATCTGCCGCCAGCACTACCGCATATACATTGCGCACCGGGAAGAGCAGATCGCTGGTCATGTCTAGACTGGCGGAAGTTCCGCCCTCGTTGGTGCTGGCGGTGAAGTACAGGTATTTTCCGTTGCGGTCGAAGGTGGGGGAGCGCGAGTCGGCGGAGGCGGGAGCGAAGGGCGTGGCTTTGCCGGTGTCGACTGAATACAGGAACAGTCCATGCAGATGGTTGGCGACGATCTGCGAGTAGGCGATCCATTTGGAGTCCGGCGACCAGGCGATGTCGCGTTTGTCGGTCTGGAAGAAATCGTCCTCGCCGACGTGGGTCAGCTTTCCGTTGGTTGTGTCGAGCATCCAGAGTCGCAGATGGTTGTCGCGAAACGCGAGGCGTTTGGAGTCGGGCGACCAGACGGGATCGAAGTAGAATGCAGGCTCTTTGGCGAGCGGGAACTTGCGGACTTCTCCACTGCCCGTCTGGCTTGAGACGTGCATCGCATACAAGCCGGACTCGTCGGAGAAATAGGCGATGGACTGACCGTCGGGGGACCAGGCGGGGCTGCGCTCCATGACGCCGGGGGTGTTGGTGATGTCGCGCGTCGGCCCCTTCTTGACGGGCACGGTGAGGATTTCGCCATGGGCTTCAAAGACCGCGCGCAGGCCCGTTGGGGAGATGGCAGCGTGTTCGATCTGGGTGCTGACGTTCTCGATGCGCGAGCGCACTTCGGGGAGATCGCCGGTGACGTCGATGGGCACCATGTGCGACTGGCTGGTGGCTGGGTCGTAGAAATAGATTTCGCCGAGTTGGTCGTAGACCAGACCGCCCGGCCCTGCGGCGAGCGAGTGGATCGGCGGGCCTGCATTTTTCAGGCATTCTGTCACAGCTTTCTTCGCGGGGTCGTATTTGTACAGCGTCATGGGGCCGTTGCGGTCGGAGAGGAAATAAATCGTCTTTCCCACCCAAACCGGATCGAGGTCCGAGCCCGTTTCGTGGGGGACTTGCACGCTGTCGAGGGTTTTCAGGCCGGTGATCCAGATGGTGCTGGCGCGGCCGCCGCGATAGTTTCCCCAAGCCACATAATTCGTGTAGTCGAAGCCGAAGGACGGGGCGAGCGGGGAGTAGGCGATGCTCTCTCCATCGCTGGATATCTGGCCTTCGTAGGCCATGGGCAGCGGAAGCGCGTGAGCCAGGCCGCCCGACACGGGGACTTCATATAACTGCGTGTAGCGGCTATTGGATTGGCGGTCGGAGCGGAAGAGAATTTTCTTGCTGTCGGCGGACCAGCCTACAGCGGTATCGGCGGAGGGATGGTAGGTGACGCGATGCGGCACGCCGCCGGTGGACGGAATGGTGAACACGTCGGTGTTGCCGTCGTAGTCGCCCGTGAAGGCAATCGTGCTTCCATCGGGCGAGAAGACTGGCGAGGTCTCAATGCCGACGCCGACGGTGAGCCGCGTGGCACGGCCTCCGGCGCGGTCCACGGTCCAGAGGTCGCCCGCGTAGTTGAAGACAATCTGCGTCTGGCTCAAGGCGGGGCGCTGGAGTAGGTGGGGCTTCTCGCTGGCGGCGGCGGTCAGACATGTGAAGGCGGCGAGGATCAAGGCGGACGAACGAGCGAGGGACGAAGGGATGGGCAAGTTGGCTCTCCGGAAAAGACGCGGTAAAAGGGTTCGGCCATCGTAACATGCCCGATCCGGCGTGGGGAATCGGGCATTTACACTTCGCAGACCGGCAGGGTGAGGCTATTGACGATTAAGACTTAGTCCACTAGCCTTAGTCTATGACGACTGTGAACATGCATGAAGCAAAGACGCATCTATCCAGGCTGATCGAAAAAGCTGTGGCGGGAGAGCCGTTTGTCATCGCGAAGGCTGGAAAACCGATGGTAACGGTGACCGCGATTAAAGCCCCCAAGAAGCGTGGGACTTGGCTAGGATGTCTGGAGGGTCAATTCGAGGTGCCGCATAATTTCAAGGACATCGGCCGCGAAGAGATCGAAGAGATGTTCGGACTCAACGATTGAGATATCTGTTCGATACGCAACTTTTATTGCTGGCGACTTTTGAGGCGGCGGCAGTGCCCCGCAGAGCGGTGTCTCTGGTGGATGTTCCGGGTACCGAACTCTTCTTCAGTGTAGCCAGTTTGTGGGAAATTGCGATCAAGTTTGGGCGCGGCAAACCGGACTTTGTCGTTGACCCATTTCCGTTGCGAACTGCACTGCTTCGTCGCGGTTACGCCGAATTGCCGATCTCCGGCGAACATGTGATGTATTGTTCGCGATTGCCGGCAATCCACAAAGATCCGTTCGATCGGCTGCTGGTTGCGCAGGCGACGATTGAAAATATTACGCTGCTTACTTCGGACACGATGCTTGCGACCTATCCGGGAACGGTTCGCAAGGTTTGAACAACGCAGATGTGGATGGGTGGCCTACATTCTAATAGTCTCCGAAGCAGATGCCCCACGTCTAAAAGTGTCAAGTGCCGGACATACTTTACATACTGTGCCGGGACATCCTTTACACTTTTGTGGCGAGTCAGGCGTGGGCTACCCGCCGACTCAGATGGAGGCCCCAACGTATTTGTGGTCAATCAGACCTGGGCCATCCGCCCGCCCGAACTAGCTTGATAGAGGGTCTATACGCAGCACAGGCCGCCAAGAGGGACGGCCTGCGAAGTCAGATTTAAAACCAGTCAGGCCCCATATACCGACCTTCTGAAGATGATTAAGACCGCCATTTCAATCAGAACCAGCAGCATCCATTCACCCCCTGAAACTTGCCGCCCAGCATGCAAGAGCTTCGTAAATGTAATCATATGGCCTAAAAAGAAGAGTCCCGTTACGAGCCAGAACGATTTCCTCTCCCACATCCGCCTGCTCTTTAAAATGAACTGGCCGAAAAGAAATAACGTGAAGACGGCGAACCCGAACCATGGCATGAACTTTTGCTCAGATATTCCCTCCATAGCCGCAGTGATGATGGTGCCTATGCAGATCACGCTGACAAGGACATATA
>JALYTE010000393.1 GCA_030854435.1 Acidobacteriota bacterium
TATTCAGCGTGATGTTTTTGGTGAGTTGCGTCTGCGTGCTCACCTGCATCGGGACCACATCGGAGTACGCGGGAACCAGCAGCACGTCGTCGAACGTGAGCGCTTCGAGAATCTGGCTCTGAATCATCATTCTCTATTGTTGCATTGCGCTGCAACGATAGCTTCGCTTCGAAGGCGGTTCTGCGCGCTAACCCGCGCATCGTGTATGGTTTTCACACAGCAATTCAAACCAGCGTGACAGAAAGACCCATATGACGACGATAAAGATTCTTACGGCAGCGGCGATGTGTCTCACCTTCAGCAATGCCGCGATGGCTCAGAACGCCACGGCCTACCAGAAGCCGCCCGTAGCCATTGAGCAGCTTCTCGACGCGCCCAGCACGCCGGTCGCGACCCTCTCGCCCGACCGCACCACGCTGCTCGTCGAGCAGCCGCAAACTTTTCCCACCATCGCCGACGTGGCGCAGCCGCGCTTCCGCCTCGCCGGCCTGCGCTTCAACCCGGCCAGCAACGGGCCCAGCCGCGAGTTCGACAGCGTTGGCCTCAGTCTTCAGCCGATAGCTGGCGGGGCCGCGAAACCGGTCGCCGGTTTGTCTGCAAAACTGCGCGCGACCCACGCGCTATGGTCGCCGGACAGCAAGCACATCGCGTTTGTGCAGCGTTCCGCGGGCGCGCTCGAACTTTGGCTGATCGACGTGGCCGCCGCTCGTGGCCACCGCGTCGGTCTGTTACGGTTGAACGCCGTGCTGGGCGCGCCTTGCGCGTGGATGCCGAACTCCGCCGCTCTGCTCTGCAATACTGTCCCCGCCGGTCGCGGCAGGCCGCCCGTATCGAGCGCGGTTCCGACCGGGCCGCATGTGTCGGAAAACCTGGGTAAGGTCAGCCCCGCGCCCACCTTCGAGGACATGCTCACGACTCCCGACGACGAGGCCGTCTTCGAGTTCTATGCGACTTCGCAGTTGACGCTGCTCCCGCTCACCGGCCCTACTCGACCGCTCGCGATGAAGGGTTTGTTGCAATCGCCTCGGCCCTCGCCCGATGGACGCTTCACGCTCGTCCAACAGCTTCATCGGCCGTTCAGTTACAGCTTTCCGGCGCAACGCTTCCCGGAGAAGACCTCAGTTCTCACGCTTAAATCCGGTAGTCTCAAACTGCTCTTCGACCGCCCCTTGGTCGACAATCTGCCCATTTCGAACGATGCCGTCCCCGCAGGCCCGCGCGATTACGCTTGGCGCAGCGACGCTCCCGCCACGCTGGCCTGGGTGGAAGCGGCCGACGGTGGCGACCCCGCGGTGAAGACCGAAGTCCGCGACCGCTTGTTCGCGTCGGCCGCGCCTTTCGACGCCAAGCCCACGCCGCTGCTGGATCTTTCCATGCGTTTCCGCGGCGTGGAGTGGGGCACCGACCACCTCGCCATCGCGACCGAAGCGCGCTTTTCGGACCGCCAGATGGGTCTGCTCGCGTTCGACCCCAGCACTGCGACCAAACCCGTCACGCTCTACAAAGGGTCCTCGCAGGACCGTTACCACAACCCCGGTCGCCCCGTTACACACCCCAACGCCAGCGGCCATCCTGTCCTCCAATTCAGCAACGACGGTGACAGCGTGTACCTCTTTGCGGACGGTGCTTCGCCCACGGGCGACAAGCCCTTCGTCGCGCTGATGCCTGCGAGCGGCGGCAAGGAAACCGTCTTGTGGCGATCGGACGATCCGTTTTATGCCAGCCCCATCGCCCTGCTCCCGAACAACTCCGCACTCATCCGCCGCGAATCGCAAACCGTTCCGCCCAACTATTTCCGCGTAGCGTTGTCTAAATCCGCCGAGCCAACCCAACTCACCAACTTCCCATCGCCCTACGCCGACATCAAGCTGCCCACCAAACAGCTTCTGAAATACAAGCGCGCCGACGGTGTCGAGTTGACCGCGACTCTCTGGCTCCCCGCGGGCTACGACAAATCGCAAGGCCCGCTGCCCACGCTGATGGAAGCCTACCCCGCCGAGTTCAAAACCCGCAGCGCCGCCAGTCAGGTTTCAGGTTCGCCCAATCGCTTCCCGCGCATCACCTGGGGTTCGCCCGTGTTCTTCACACAGACGGGCTACGCTGTGCTCGAAAACGCCAGCATCCCCATCGTCGGCGAAGGCAAGGCTCAACCCAACGACACTTATGTCGAGCAACTCGTCGCGAGCGCAAAAGCGGCCATCGACTACGGCGCTTCGCTGGGGGTGGTCGACCCGAAACGCGTCGCCGTGATGGGCCACAGCTACGGCGCATTTATGACGGCCAACCTGCTCGCCCACAGCAATCTATTCCGCGCCGGGATCGCTCGCTCGGGCGCGTACAACCGCAGCCTCACGCCCTTCGGATTCCAGAACGAAGAGCGTACTTACTGGCAGGCCCCCGACGTGTATTACAAGATGTCGCCGTTCGCGTACGCGGACAAGATCAAGACGCCCATCCTGCTCATCCATGGCGAAGCCGACGACAACACCGGCACGTACCCCATCCAGAGTGAGCGTTTCTATGCGGCTCTCAAAGGCCACGGGGCCACAGTCCGTCTTGTATTTCTGCCGTTGGAAGCGCATGGCTACGAGGCCCACGAAAGCCTCTCGCACATGCTGTGGGAGATGGATCGCTGGCTGGACACCTACGTCAAACCTGCCACTCCGCCGAGCGCAAAATCCGGCGAGTGAGGCATTGCGGCTGCAATTGAATCCACGCGAGTACGGATATTGCGGTGTGTTTTTGACCTTCACCGCAATGGCAGACTGTCGACTCTTTCTTTCACGAAGTTACGGACAGCGACAACTGTGTCTCGATATTGCCGACGCTGCGCCTCCGTGAGAGCAACGCCCAAGTCATAGCGGACGAACACACCGAACGGAGTAAAGGCCTGCAAACGAACGCCGAAATCCGGTAGCCTCTCGCCCAGAGCCGCAAGCTGATTGATGAGGAGTTGGAGATCGTGCG
>JALYTE010000407.1 GCA_030854435.1 Acidobacteriota bacterium
AGTACAACCTCTACGACTCCGACGACGACAACGCCGACTGCCACTGCGCCACCCCGCAATGCCGCGGAACCATGTTCTCCGACCAGGAACTCAAACGCCGCGCCCGCATTGCCAAACGCAAAGCGGCCCGCAACGTCCGGGGTTGCCCATCTTCGCAACGGCTTTATCGTCGCTAAGGTGGGTCTCGCCGCGGCATCCAGCCGTCCGCTTTCCACCCTCCGCCTCAAAAACTTGTCAAGCCCCCCAGTCTGTGGAAAACTCGCAATACCCCTATAAACACTGCCTAAAATCGCCAAAGAAACTTGGCGTACTTATTCCCCCAAATCGCTATAATAGAGATAGCGTTAAAAAATAGACACACACTGCAAGCCCGGCCACCCGCCGGGCTTGTGCTTTTAAACCCGCGAAGCCCACCGCCCGGACCCCAAGTCCGAACCTAAGCTTTGTGCAATCAAGACTTTACCCCATAAACGGGGGAGGGGGGATCCACCATGCCGCAAACCGATTTCAACCCAGTGCCAGAGCCCGAAGTACGCTTCCAATGCCGCCACATCTTCACCGCCGGACACCGTTGCTCCAGCCCCTGTCTCCGCCATGAAGAGTTTTGTTACTACCACCACGCCACCCGCCGCCCTCTGGCAAACCCCAAAGAGCGCAAAGCCCGGCTCTCCGCCTTCCACCTTCCCAACCCCGAAGATCGCGGTGCCATCCAGATGGCCATCGGCGAGGTCCTTCAGCGCATCGCGGCCAACGAAATCGACCCCAAACGCGCCGGACTTCTGCTCTACGGCCTCCAAATCGCCAGCCTCAACCTGCCCCGACAGCGACCCACCGCCCAGACCCCGCCAACCGTAGTCGAGGTGGTCGCCGACCCCACCTTCGGTCCTCTCGCCCCCGCCTGCGAAATGGGCAAAAACGAAGACGAAATGGGTCCTGCCGAGCGCATGCTCCTCGAACTCGAGCGCGAGTTCCCCGGCGACACCATCCCGACCCTCCAAGCCACCGCCGAAAAACTGGCAACTCGTAACTCACGACTGGGAACCGATAACTCGAACCTGACAAATCATCGCCCAAAACCGCACCAAACCATTTCCCTCCTGGCTCAATACCTCACCGCTCTAAGCTCCTTGAACCCCCACCGCCCCAACCATCCCAATAAGCAGTATCGAGGCCACACTAAAGCCCCGTTTATGTGAGCCGCGCTATCATATTCCCATGGCGACACTTCACATCTCGGAGACCGAAGCCGCAAACGACTTCCCCGGCCTACTGGCCCGCGTCCGCAACGGTGCCGAAGTCATCATCGAGTCCGACCACAAACCCGTGGCCGTGCTCCGCTCTGCTGGCCCGGTACGCCGCACGATCTCAGAAACCATTGCGCTTCTTGACGCGCTCGAAACGGAACGTGGCCACCCGCTCGTCATGGACGAAGACTACGCTTCCGACATGGACGAGATCGTTCGCAATCGCAAACCGCGCGACACGTCCGCGTGGGACTGATGTTTCGTTCTAGCAAAAACCACACCCGTCGGCGATACAATCAACATTGCCGATGGCCTATCAAGTCCTAGCCCGCAAATACCGCCCCACCCGCTTCTCCGACGTCGTCGGCCAGGACCACGTCACCCGCACGCTGCTCAACGCGCTGGCCCAAAACCGCATCGCCCACGGCTACATCTTCTCCGGCCACCGCGGCATCGGCAAGACCACCATCGCCCGCATCCTCGCCTCCGCCCTCAACTGCCGGACGGAAATCGGCGCCGCAAAACGCCCCACCCCCGAACCTTGCAACGACTGCGAATCCTGCCTCGAAATCCGCCAGGGCAACGCCGTCGATGTCATCGAAATCGACGCCGCCACCAACCGCGGCATCGACGAAATCCGCGAACTCCGCGACGCCGCGCGCTACCGCCCCGCCCGCGACAAGTACAAAATCTATGTCCTCGACGAGGCCCACCAGATCACCGACGCGGCCTTCAACGCGCTGCTCAAAACCCTCGAAGAGCCGCCCGATCACATCGTCTTCATGATGGCGACCACGCAGCCCGAGGACATCCCGCAGACCATCCGCTCGCGCTGCCAGCACTTCAGCTTCCACGCCGTCAAGCTCGACGACATCGTCGGCCAACTCCAACTCATCTCGAAGGCCGAGAACATCGTCGCCGACGACGCCACGCTCTCCCTGCTCGCCGAAGCCGGCGACGGCTCCATGCGCGACGCACTCTCCATCATGGACCAGGCCATCGCCTCCGCACCCACAATCGACGCGCGCCCCACGCTCTCCGCCGACGAGGTCCGCGAACTCATGGGCACCGTCTCCAACGTCATCTACGAGGAAATCCTTGAAGCCGTCTCCGAAAACAACTCCGCCGACGTTCTAGCTATCGTCAACCGTCTCCTCGACGCCGGCAACGGCGCCCAGCAACTCGCGCGCCAGTTCGTCCGCTACCTGCGCAACTGCACCATCGCCAAAATCACCAACCTCTCTCCCGATTCCGACGCCACCGGCATCGCCGCCGACCTCCTCCAAATCTCCCCCGAAGAGCGCCACCGCGCCGCCCGTTCCGCCACGCTCTTCACCGAGGAAGAACTCTCCCGCTTCCTCGCCATCATGCTGCGCACCTTCGACGACCTCGGCTTCCGCCAGGAGCAACGCTTCCACCTCGAGCTCGGCCTCCTGAAACTCGTCCACGTCCAGCGCCTCCTCCCAGTCGAAGATCTCCTCTCGCAACTCGGCCCCGCGGCCCCAACTCGCT
>JALYTE010000409.1 GCA_030854435.1 Acidobacteriota bacterium
CGCCAACGTCGGCGTCTGCCTCCGCCCAATTTTTCCCGACCTCGACGGTAAGCCACGCGCAGAACTCAAGATGCCGCTCGCGAATCAGCTTCGCCGCGCGCAGCAGCAGTCCGGCACGCTCCTCGACCGAAGTCCGCGACCACTGCGCGAACGCAGCCAGCGCCGCTTGCACGGCCAGCTCCGCGTTTTCCACGGTCGCTTCAGGATGCGTGCCGATCACCTGCGCGGGGCGCGCAGGATTCGTCGAAGAGAAGCTCTGCGCCGCACGCACATGCTTGCCTCCGATGATGAGGTCGTAGTCGCGGCCCAGTTCTCCGGTCACGCGCTGCAAGGCTTCGGTCATGTCGCGCTTTATCGCAGCGTCGGTGAAGTCGGTGAACGGCTCGTTGCTGAAAGGGGGTAGTGTGGGTGTCATAGTATCTCCGGCAGGCATATTGAATAACTCGAGACTCGGTCTTGCTTTTTGGTTGCGGCTCTGGCAGATGGGCTACGCTTTTCGCTGCGCTCACACGCCTGTCAACAGCCTACTAGGTCGTGAACTCTTCCGTAGACTTCGACATCTGCGCCGTTCGGTCGAGCTTGTCCCAGTTGAACGGCTTGCCGTCTATCGCACGCTTGATCGTACGTATCAATACCCAAGAAAAAAGTTGACGATAAGTGAACCGTTGCACCCAAATATGCATCAGCAGCCACGCGTCACCCTTGCTGGCCGGGTGCTTTCGTTCCAGAAGAAACGCCAGCGCGGATGCCGTAAAGTCGATGAGAAGAAATGCGAGGAAGAAGGTCAGCAGTTTGTAGAGATTGTCCGCGCTGGTCGTCGCGGGGTGGAAATGTTTGTCGATGAAATAGTGGATGACGCCGCCCACAAACATCAGGTCGATGAGCGGCGAAACCAACGGCAGCAGTATCTGAAAAATAAGGATGTTGGGCAGCGCGAAGAGTCCCATCGCGCGATGATGGCGGATCGCGCCCTTGTGTTTGTAGATGGCTTGCAGGATGCCGAACGACCAACGGAACCGCTGCCGCGCCAGTCCGTCGGCGTTGATGGGGGCCTCGGTGAAGGCCAGCGCCTGGTCTTCGTAGATCACCGAGTAGCCCTGCTCGAGGATGTTCATGGTCAGGTCGGCGTCCTCGGCAACGGTGTCGGGGTGGTAGCCTCCGCCGGCCTTTACCGCGGCCGTGCGCCAAGCGCCGATCGCGCCGGGAACCACCATCACCACATCGAATAAATCCAACGCGCGGCGTTCAAAGTTCTGGCTCGTGATGTATTCGAGCGCCTGCCAGCGCGTCCACAAATTGACGCGGTTGCCAACCTTCGCATTGCCGGCGACCGCTCCGATCTTCGGATTCGCGAAGTGGCACACCAGGCGACCGATAGCGTCATGAGCGACTACGCCGTCTGCGTCGATGCCCACATAGATTTCTTCATTCGTCTGCTGGAGCGCAAAGTTCAGCGCTTCGGCCTTCCCACCGTTCGGTTTGGTCAGCACGGTGAGCCGCCCGCTGGCGATCTCCGCGGAATACGTCTCGGTGGCAATCTGGTACGTGTTGTCGGACGAGCCGTCGTCGATGACGATGATGCGAATGTTCTTGTAGTTGGACATCATCACGGAACGAATGGTGCGCGCGATCACCTTCGCCTCGTTGTACGCGGGAATAAGGACTGCGACGCGGGGCTGATAGTCGGGCCCGGCAAAGTCTTTGCGCTTGCGGAAGCGGTCGATAATGGCGCAGAGTCCGACGACGATCAGCCGCGCGCTCATCAGAAAGTCCCCCACAAAGAACACCCAAAGCACGAAGTGGTTGAAAAATCCAATCATGAAGAACGCCACGGAATCGACCATGGCATAGCGCCTCTGACGGCTGTTCAACGGCGGCATCACCTGGTCGCGCGTCTGGCCGATGAGCGCGGAGACGGGAACGATTTCGTAGCCCTTCGCGCGCAGCGCGTCGATGAGCACAGGCAGTGCATCGACTGTCGGCTGGCGGTTGCCGCCGCCGTCGTGCATCAAGATGATCGACCCCCGCGTCCACGGTTTCGAGTCCATCTCCGAGAACTGCACAAACACCGTATCGACAATCTCCTGCGGCGTTTTGCGCGGGTGCTCGTCCCAGTCCGAGGTGTCGATCTTGTTGCCGACGATCACGTAGCCAAGACGCTGAATGTGATCCACTGGCGCGGCCTGGTCGTTGGTATCGGGCTCCTGGTCGATGGAGTACGGCGGGCGGAAGTACACCGGACTGACCCCAATCTTCGAGGCAAACAATCGCTCCGTGAGGTTCAGTTGCAGATCGACTTGCGTCATCGAAATTTCGCTGATGTCGGGATGCGTGAAGGTGTGGTTGCCGATCTCGTGGCCTTCACGAAATACGCGCTGCATCACGCCCACATTGTCCTGTGCGATTTCGCCGATCATGAAAAACGTCGCTTTGACGTTCTTCTGCTTCAGGATGTCGAGGATCTTGGGCGTCCACTCGGGGTCGGGGCCGTCGTCGAACGTGATCGCGACTTGGCGCGGACGATACCCGTATTGGGCGAGAGTGTACGGCAGCGGATACGAATCCATCGTCTCTGCAATGACGCTGAGATATTGCGACGGAATGGTCTTGTCGTCGTCCATTTGAAGGGTGCGATAGCCGGGTTGCGGCCCGCGCGTGACGCGCAGAATGTCGCCATCGCCTTCGGTGTCGACGTCCTGGCCCGGAGAGACTGCGGTGCGCGCCTTTACGGGGTCGGTCTTCAGCGGAGAGTCCCATATCTTCCACAACGAATCGTCTTCCGAACCCAGCCGCCACAGCGCGAAAGTCTGCAAGCCAAGCGCGCGGGCCACACGCATTTGATTCAGCACCGTGACCGCGTCCAGAAACCACACGTGGTGCCTCACCTTGGCGTCGATGTCGTCGTATCCGAAGTGCGGATTGAGCGAATCTTCATCAAGATTGATGCCCGCCCCAGACTCCGACGCGGCCTGCCAGGCTTCCTGCGTCGAAACATTGTTTACCGTTAAAACGTTGGGTTCAGCGACGGGCGCGGCCGACTTCGGCTTGGCTTTTCTTGCGCCCTTTCGCGCCGCCGGCGGCGGCAACGGCAACGCCGTCTGCCAATCGTACCCATAACTCCCGATGCCGCAGATGATTTTCTCGTGCGGAATGACCTTGAGCGCGGCGCGCAGATTGTCTGCAAACCAATCCTGCCCCGCGACCGGCCCCGGGGGCGTTCCGGTCTGGTGCTGGTCGTAGTTCAGCAGAATCACAGCGTCGGTGTGGTCGGCGAGAAACTTCAAATCGAAGTCCTCATCGCCCACCGGGACCATGATGTAGAGCCGCAGATTGCGCGGATGGAAATCGTCGTAGAGCGCCTGTACCAGCGCGCGATAGCCTGCCTGGTCGGCCGTCGGTATGACCTGAAAGTCGAGCGTCAAACCGCGATACAAAGTATTGGCCGCGAGAAACCGGTCGATCTGGCGAACGAAATTCGCTCTCGCCTCCGGCGACGAAAGAAAGCTGCCTACGGACGGATCGAAGATACCCCTCGCAGGATTGAAGTTGTTGACCATCGGAAAAACTTCGGTATCTTGCTTGACGGCGGCAATGGCCCGCGCGACCTTGTTCTCATGGTCGACCCCATGCACTCCGCCGTTGTCGACCACGGCAAAACCCACGTTGTCGGAGGTGTACGAAATCATGTTGCCGTCCGACGTGATGACGTGCAGCCACTCCGGAAACAGCAGGTCGATCTGCTTGATGTGCTGCTTCAGCGACGAGTAGCTCGCCGGGTCGTCATCCACGTAGTACGCGGTGCGCAGACCCTCTCCCGAGTTCAGCGGAATATCCGACGGCCTAAGGTCCGTTCGACGATGCGCCGACCGCCGCAGCTTCTGCCCCGTCTTGCTCACCACCGGAGGGTTCGAAAGCGTCCGGTAGTTT
>JALYTE010000413.1 GCA_030854435.1 Acidobacteriota bacterium
GGCCAACGTCGCGCCGAGAAGGAGTGAAGAAGCAAGGAGTCTGGCAATCACGTTTTGAAAAGTTCTCCGGAGTATAAGGCTATCGCAATTGCGGGCTGGCGCAAAACAGCGCATCTACATTTAGCGCATCTACATAAGACGGCGTAGGATGTTGCGGGCGAGCTCGAGCGTGCCGCCGTAGACGATGTGAGCGGCCCAGTATTGGAGGTGCGAGCTGGCGGGTTGCTCGGTGGGCGGGTCGCTCAAATGGAAGGCGGGTACGGCCACCTCGTCGGCGGCGAGGAAAAGCAATGTGCCGAAGGCGGTGCCGCCGCCGATGGTGATTTCGGGCACGAACTCGGCAGTGGCGGAGTAGCAGACGCCCATGAGCGTTCCGATGGTGAAGTGTACGGCTTGGCCAGCGGTCTTGATGCGGTCTTTGGGGATGGTGACGCCTGCGGTTTCGGCCAGTTTGCGCGCTACTTTCTCGGTTGAGCCTTCGCTTTCCTGCTGCTTAATTTCTTGTTGGGCTTGCTCATTGGCAATCGTCCACGGCGTCTCGCCCTGGGCGAGCTTCTCCTGTTTGTCGGCTGCTTTTTGGGCGGCGGCGAGCAGGTTCTGGAACTGGTCCATCGCCAGCGTAGCGACGATGCCAGCAGCGATGCCGCTGAGAAGGCCTTTGGCGAGTGAAGGTCTGTGCTGAGGCCTGGGCATTGGTTCAATCTCCTGTGAAAATGAGATGCGTGCGAGGGACTTGCGGCATCCTAATGCGTGTTGCCGCATCCAAATGCAAAAGGAGATATCAACAATGGCAAAACAAGCACTGTGGGTAATGTTGAAGGCGAAGCCAGGTAAAGAGAATGATGTCGAGGCATTCCTGAAGCAAGGAGCTACGATGTCCAACGATGAGCCGAAGACGGTGACGTGGTATGGCCTGAAGATGGGTCCGGGAATGTATGGCGTTTTCGACACGTTCGACGATGAGGCGGGGCGCGACGCGCACAAGAACGGCGCGATCGCGAAGGCGTTGATGGCCAAGGCCCCGGAGCTGTTCGCGAATGATGTGAAGATCGAGGAAATGGAAATTCTGGCGCGGAAGTAGGCCTGTTGGAATCGGGCCGGCCCACTCATCGCGCCCAAGTGCGGAGCGATGAGTGGTGTATCCGCTTTTTGTGGCGTGGGGACGAGAAGCAGATTCCCCACTACGCTACGGAATGACTGAAAGAAAAGCGAACGCAACAGCAAGAGCGGATTTGAACTATTCTTTTGCGGCTTCGGCCTGAACTTCGGCGAAGACGCGGAGGAGGTTGCCGCCGAGGAGCTTTTTCATCTGCTCGGCGGTGTGGTCACGCGCCATCAATCCCGCGGTGATCTTAGGCAAGTCGGCGGCGCTGCGGATGCCTTCCGGAAGCAGTGGAAAGCCGTCGAAATCCGAGCCGATGCCGATGTGGTCGATACCCGCGATTTGCGCGATGTGGTCGAAGTGGTCGATCAGCGAATCGAGCGGCGCGCGCGGTAGTTTCGACTGTAGATGTTCCGCGTAGAACTGGCGGTCTACTGTCAAGTGAACATCGTAGGGAAGAGGCTCGCCGCGCTCGCGGTAGGCGATGGCGGCGGCGGCGTAGAGAGGTTTGCGTTCGGTGAGCGTTGCGTCCCATGCGGTGCGCCAGTTGTCGTCGATGAATGAAGGGTAGAAGTTGACCATCACGACGCCGTTGTTGGTGGCGACTGCGCGCAGCATGTCGTCGCTGAGGTTGCGCTGCGAATCGGTGAGTGCGCGGGCGCTGGAGTGGGAAGCGATAACGGGTGCGTGCGTAGTCTGGAGAACGTCCCAGAACGTTTTGTCGGATGCATGCGAGACGTCGACCATCATGCCGAGGCGATTCATTTCGCGGACGACGCTGCGGCCGAAGAGCGTGAGGCCGTCGTGATGCGGGACCGCAGGGTCGTCGAGATCGCCGGAACTGTCCGCCCACTCGTTGGAATTGGCCCAGGTGAGCGTCATGTAGCGCACTCCAAGTCGAAAATAAAGGCGCAGCAGGCCGAGGTCGGCCTCGATGGAGTGGCCGCCTTCAATGCCGATGAGCGCGGCGAAGACGCCGTCGGCGTGGGCGTGCACAATGTCGTCGGCGGACAGGCAGAGGCGCATCGCGTCGGGGTGTTTGCGGACCTGTTCGAGCACACTGTCGATGAGTTGTAGCGTGCGAAAGGCGTAGCGACCGCGCCATTCGTGGGGCTCGACCCAGGCGGCGAAGAACTCGGCGGCGAGGTTTCCGGTGCGCGCGGTTTCGAGATTCAACATGCCGTTGCCGAGCGGACTGGCGAAACTCCAGGCGTCGTTCACACTCGTTCCGACGAAGCGTTGAGCGGTGTCGGCGTGGGTGTCGATGACGATGGCTGCGGCGTGAACTTCGGCGGGAGTTTGCATGTCGCTGAAGCGGCGCAAGTTGCTGCGCGGCGAAGAGTCGATTGTAACAATGTGGGTTGGGCATGCGGCAACCCTCAGGGGCTGGAGGGCCATCTGAGTATGGCAGAGGTGAATTATGGCAAGTGGGCTAGATGCAACCAAGACACCGGCGCGGGCTTCGCACGAGGCGATAGAATCGACTGGGGGCACAGCGGAAGCGACGCCGCATCAGCGTCTCGATCAGGAGGCGATGGAGAGTGCCAAGCGTGCACAAAACCGCATTCACGACGACGAGACGAAGAACCCCGGGAACTCGATTTTTACGAAGTAGTTGAAGGACATACAAAAGAAAAGCCTCGCGCAATGGCGAGGCTTTTCTTTTGCGAAACGTTACAGTGCTTTGGCACCCGCCTCGGCTACGGCCTGATCCTGCTTGCCGTCTCCGCCGCTGATGCCGATGCCGCCGACAACCTTGCCGTCCTTCTTTAGCGGCAACCCGCCGGCGAAGATCATGACCCGCCCGCCGTTAGAAGCGTGGATACCGAAAAACTGGTCGCCGGACTGCGAATTTTCACCCAGCGCTTTGGTCTCGATGTCGAAGGCTCGCGCTGTCCAGGCTTTGTTGATGGCGATGTCGATGGAGCCGAGCCAGGCGTTGGCCATGCGCTCGAAGGCGAGCAGGTTGCCGCCTGCATCGACGATGGCGATGTTCATGGGTTGGCCGATTTTTTCGGCTTGGGCGGTGGCGGCCGCTATGATTCGACGGGCGTCTGCGAGTTGAAGCATTTTGGGGGTCTCCTTAGGTGTTGTGGGGATGTGGGTGTTCGACGTGCCAATAGCTCAGATGCGGACTATCGAGCCGCGATGCAATCCGATTGTGGTGACGCTGCGAATTTTTATGCGACGCGGAAAGATGGCGTCCGTTGCGGACGCCGTTCATTCCAATGATTCTGTGGGGTGCAGCGAACGATTAGCTGGGCATCAACACGGTGTCTATGACATGGATGACGCCGTTGACCTGGAAGACGTCGGCGGTGGTGATCATCGCCGAGCCGCCCTTCTCATCGGTGATTTTGATGTGTGCGCCATCCATGTCGTTCCAGAATCCGGTAAGAGACGCTGCACGCCGGGGTCGAACATATTTAATACGAGGCAATTGTCGTTGTGGATTGCGAAGGTGCGGCGACGTGGGCGAGTGTCGCAAGCGTTGACAAAGAACTCTGCGACCCGTCAACTGAAAGCAGCATAGTGAACGATGACCGAACCCCTCGAACAACGCAATCTTAATCCAGATACCACCGCAACGATGCCGGATACCTCCTTACCCGAGAGCGGCGAGCACGACTCGCGCGCACGGGGGTTGCTCGCGATTGGCGTCTTCAAGCTGTCGAAGGCGGTGTTCTTTTTCGGGTTGGGAATCGGTGCGCTGCATCTGGTCCACAAGAATATCGGCGACGTTCTATTGCGCGTCGCCACCATATTGCATTTCGATCCCGAAGGACAGTTTGTCGGGATGCTGGAGGACAAGGCCGACCTGATTAGCGGACACCAATTGCGAACCGTGAGCGAGCTCTCGATCCTGTATTCGATGGTGGCACTCACCGAAGGCATTGGCTTGATGATGCAGAAAACCTGGGCCGAGTACCTGACGTTGATCCTGACGATCGGCGCGCTGCCGTGGGAGTTGTTCGAGCTGATCAAGCGGCCGACACCGATTCACGTAGGGCTGCTGTTGGTCAACCTGGCCGTGCTTGCTTATCTGTTGTGGTTCCTACGCTGGCATCGCAGGCGCAGGTCACATTCTTGCCAGACTAGCGGGTGAGGAAAACGACGTCGGGACGACTACTTTCGCTTTTAGTTCGCCTAGCAGACCTGGATTCGTAAGCGCAAGTAAGCGATACGATACGACTCAATAAAACCAACACTATATATAGCGTTACCCGAGCCGATACCCACAA
>JALYTE010000417.1 GCA_030854435.1 Acidobacteriota bacterium
AGCTTGTCGAATGCGGTGTCGATACCGCGCGCGAGGTCGTAGGCTTGCGAGACGTCGGCGATCAGCAGCGAGAGCGGCTTGTGGCGCGCGCGGGTTTTGAGATCGTAGATGCGGTCTACGGCGCGCAGGTTTACCGGGTCCACGGCGAGGCCGTAGAAGGTATCGGTGGGCAGCGCGGCGACGTTGCCGGAGTTGAGGCACTCGACCACGCGGTCGATCAGCGCGGGTTCGGGATCGTCGGGATCGATGCGAAGGATTTCGGTGTTCATGCGGCCTCGGACTGCTGCATCGCTTATAGCACGCTTGTCGGACGGTAGTGCGTAAACTTGAGGAGCGCATGAAATTGCTTCCGACCATTACGAGCCGCACCAACGTTCGCGTCAAAGCCCTGCGCGCGGCTTCCTGCGGAGACGCTTCGAAGCCGGGCGATCTGTTGGCCATTGAGGGCGAGACCCTGATCGCCGAAGCGATGCGGTCAGGCGTTCGCTTCGATACGGTTTTCGTGCGCGAGGGCAGCGAGGATGTTTTGCGGCGTCCTGCGCTTGCGGGTCTTGACGCAGCGAACTGGGCGGGGTTGAACAAGGACGTGTTCGCGAGCGCCGTCGATACCGCGTCGCCGCAGGGAATCGCGGCGCTGATTGCGGTTCCAGAGCTGCGGGCGATGGACTTCGCCAAAGATTCGGGCGTTGTGCTGGTAGTCGAATCGGTGCAGGATCCCGGCAATCTTGGCACGCTGTTGCGCTCGGCGGAAGCATTTGGCGTGAAGCAGGTTTTCGTGACGCACGATACTGTGAACCGCTGGAACCCGAAGGCCGTTCGAGCTTCGGCGGGGTCGGTGTTTCGCGTTCCGGTGGTGCGTGCGCCGTTGGCGGCGACCAAAGAGTTTCTGGCTTCGTTCGGCTATAAGATTTTCGCGGCTGTCTCGCATTCACAGGCTGCGACCTCCGTGATGGAGGCGGCCTTGCTCGCGCCGTGCGCGCTGATGATCGGCAACGAAGGCGCAGGGTTGTCGGCTGCGGCGCTCGCGCTGGCGGATGTACGCATCAACATTCCGTGTGCGGTGGAGTCGTTGAACGCGGCGATTGCCGGATCGACGCTGATGTATGAGGCGCTGCGGCAGAACCTCGCGAGCAGAGCTGAGGGAACGGCATGAGCCTGTTTGCGCCCGACTTTCGCTATCCCGATGAGACTGTGCGGAGGAACGCGCCGCTGGCTGAACGTATGCGGCCGCGAACGCTGGACGAGTTCTTTGGGCAGCAGCATTTGCTGGGACCGGGAAAGCCGCTGCGCTTGCAGATCGAGCACGACGAATCCGATGGCCGCGGCGCTTCGGCTTCGCTGGTGTTCTGGGGACCTCCTGGAGTAGGCAAGACGACGCTGGCGAAGATCATCGCGCTGCAAACGCAAGCGACGTTTATCGAGTTCTCCGCAGTGATGGCGGGGATCAAAGAGATCAAGCAGGTGATGGTCGATGCGGAGAAGGCCGCGGGCTTTGGCTCGCGGACGATTCTTTTTATTGACGAGATTCATAGGTTTAACAAAGCGCAACAGGACGCGTTTCTGCCTTACGTCGAGCGCGGAACGATTCGACTGATCGGTGCGACGACGGAGAATCCTTCGTTTGAAATCAACGCTGCGCTGTTGTCGCGCTGCCGGGTGTATACGCTGCTTGCGCTGGGGCAGGACGAGATTGTTGCGCTGCTCGAACGTGCGTTGGGCGACAGCGAACGCGGGCTTGGCGCGGGCAACCTTACGGTGGAAGAGGGCGCGCTGGAGGCGATCGCTTCGTACTCCAGCGGCGACGCGCGCAATGCGCTGAACGCGCTCGAATCGGCTGCGACGCTGGCCCAGGGCCGTGGCGAAACGATGTTGACCAAGACGCTTGCGGCAGAGGCCCTACAGCAGCGCGTTCTGCTGTACGACAAGAAGGGCGAGCAGCACTACGACATCATTTCCGCGCTGCACAAGAGTGTGCGCAACTCCGATGCCGACGCCGCGCTGTACTGGCTGGGGCGGATGCTGGTCGCGGGCGAAGACCCGATGTACATTGCGCGGCGCGTGGTGCGGATGGCCGTCGAGGACATCGGCCTGGCAGCGCCCGAGGCGCTGAACCTGTGCATGTCGGCGCGCGATGCGATGCACTTCCTGGGGGCTCCAGAGGGCGAGCTTGCGCTGGCGCAGTCGGTGGTTTATCTCGCGCTGGCACCGAAGTCGAACGCGATTTATACCGCATATAACTCGGTGCGGGCGGACATTGAGTCGATGCCCGCGCAGCCTGTTCCGCTACACCTGCGCAATGCTCCGACCAAGCTGATGAAGGAACTCGATTACGGCAAGGACTATCAGTACGCGCACGATGTCGAGGGCAAGGTGGCGGCGATGGAATGTCTGCCGGAGAACCTCATCGGGCGGATATACTATCATCCAACAAATGAGGGAAGAGAAAAGTTATTGGGTCAACGGATGGGCGACATTGCAAAGCTACGCGAAGAAGCTAATCGGAAAGAGTCCGAGCGTAAGCCCTGAGCAGCAGGAATTTCTCACTGATCTGCTCGAAAAATGGAGTGCCGAGCAGCCAGAAGCTCTTTTACTTCGAAAGAGGTTGCTTTCAATAAGCGGCTTGGAAGTAGT
>JALYTE010000448.1 GCA_030854435.1 Acidobacteriota bacterium
TTGCTGGGCATGGTCGCGTTAGACGCTCCAGCCCAGCGCGGTGGCCATTTGGGCGGCCAGAGTCAGCGGGTCGAAAGGTTTGAAGAGGATCCCGGCGACGCCCAGGCTGGCGAACCGGCGTTGGTCTACCCCTTGCGCTTTGGCGGTCAGCAGGATGACCGGGATGTGCGCGATCGAGGGCGTGTTTTGAATTTGCTTGAAAGTCGTAGGCCCGTCCATCACGGGCATCATCACGTCCATCAGAATGGCGTCGGGTTGGTCGGCAACGGCGGCGCGGATGCCCGCAGCGCCAGAGCTCGCCGTGGTGACATGCCAGCCCGCGATGGACTCCAGTGAAAGCGCGGCGACCTCGCGGATGTCGTCGTCGTCGTCGATGATCAGGATGCTTCGCACTGCATGTTCACCTATTGTAGAGGCCCAAAGTCGACCTCCGGATGCGGTTCAATCAGAAGCTCATGCAATCCGGGGACGCCTTCCTGAGCGGGGGCCAGTGCGTTGTCTTCGAGCGTGGTGAGGCGCGGAAGTTGGAGGATGAAGCTGCT
Source organism: Acidobacteriota bacterium (assembly GCA_030854435.1). GTDB lineage: Bacteria > Acidobacteriota > Terriglobia > Terriglobales > Acidobacteriaceae > Granulicella. The sequence goes on from JALYTE010000448.1 coordinate 543, forward strand.
GCCCAGGTGCCCTGGAGCTTCAGTATCGTTGCGTTCGGCCCAAATGGCGCCGCCATGCTGCACGGCGATGCCGCGGCAAATGGCGAGGCCCAACCCGGTGCCCCCTTTGGTCTTGGAATCGGAGTCTTCGACTTGCTGAAAACGGTCGAAGACGCTTTCGAGCTGCTCGGCGGGGATGCCCCGACCGCGGTCCTCGATGCGCAAAACGAAGTCGTCCGCAATGACGCTGGTTTGCACGCGGATGGAAGCTCCGGGCGGCGAAAACTTGACCGCGTTCGAGAGCAGGTTGCACAGCAGTTGGAGGATGCGGTCAGGGTCGCCGTTGAACAGAATGGTTTCGCCGCGCGCGGGGAAGACTTCCACGTAGACCTCGGCGGCGTCGGCCATCGGGGTCATCGTTTCGACCGCTTGCACGATCAGTTCCGGCAGCGAGCAGCGCTGGAGTCGCAACGAAGAGTGGTCGGATTCCATGCGCGCGAGATCGAGGATGTCGTTGATCAGGCGCACCAGGCGCTCGGTGTTGCTGAGCGCGATGCGGAGCAGGTTTTGCGCCTTGGGGTCGGTCTGGCCGGGCATGGCGGAGAGCAGGCCCAGCGACCCGCGGATGCTGGTGAGCGGCGTGCGCAACTCATGCGACACGGTGGCGATGAACTCGTCCTTGACGACACCGGCGTGAGTGTGTTCGCGCAGCATTTGTTGCTGCTGCATGGTCATGCGCAGCGCTTGCTGGGTCTGCGCGGCGAGTTTGACGATCTGTTTTCGCGCACGGCCATATGCGATCAGAAGAAAGACGCAGGCAGCAAGAAGTGGCGCGATAACGGCGAGAGCGATGTCCATGACGGGTACATGTTAATGGTAACGCACTTCTCTTCAGCGTTTCGGCGAGGGGGAGGCGCTGAGTTGAACGACGGCTTCGCGGGCTTCGATGGCTGCGACTTTACGGTTGGCGATGGCGGCCTCGGTGAAGGCGATAGGAGCGTCTCCGAACTGTATGGTGGCGTGAATGCCGTGCAGCGCAAGCAGCCTCCAGACGTGGTGGACGAGCGACTGCGGACCCCAATGCACGTCGTGGCTAAGCGTTTTGCCGACGGCGGCGTCGCGCGGCGAGAGCGCATAGGCGATGAACGCGGGCACAATGGGCGCACCGGCTTCGATTGATTGCGCCAGCAGGCCGCTGTGGAAGGGCATCGCAGGAACGTCGCCGATGCCGGTCGTGCCTTCGGGGAAGAAGACGACGGGCAAGCCGTCGCGGAAGCCCTTCGCCATGCCTTCGGCGGCCTTGCTGGCGCTGCCGCCCTGGCCGCGCGCGACGTACACCGTGCCGCTCATCATGCTCATCCAGCCCAGGAGGGGAACGGAACGCAACTCGATCTTCGAGACGAAGACGCAGGGGCGCATCGCGGAGTGCAGCAGGATGTCGAGCGAGGAGAGGTGGTTCGAGATCACGGCACCGCTCTGCGGAACCGGGCCCTTAAGCGCGTAGGTGATGCCCAGCGCACGCAGCACGCGGGCGCAGAAACGGCTGAGCCAGGCCGCACGCTCGGGGCGTGTGTGGGGACGCGTGACGACGAGTTCGGCGCCCGCGTAGGCGAACATCGCGACCACCATGAATGCGCGCCAGAGGTTCCTGAGGAATGACATAAGGGAACAGGGGTTAGTGAACAGGGATTAGAGGTTAGCGGTTAGGGGTTTAGAACAGGGGTTGGGGATTAGAAATTCGTCTCATGGCACACTTTGTCCTGTTCCCTAATCCCTGCTTCACTGCGCTCCGTGGAACTCTTCGACGGGATCGGCGGAGTGGATCCACGCGGAGTAGATCATGTCGCGGAGTTCGATCGCGCCCGCGGCGATGCGCTCGTCGACGAACGCTTTGCCTGCGGGCGTGCCGGCGTCGTTGAAGCCTCCGGCTTTTTCGAGTTGGTAGGTCTTCTCGACGAGCGAGTTGGTGTGGTGCAGGTAGGCGAGATATTGCGTCCACTCGTCGGCGATGACTTGCGGCTTGGCGGCGGCGACCAGCGGGGCGATGTCGGCGGCCTTGACGTTCGCGCTCACGTAAACGGTCTCGAACTGCGAGTGGATTTTGTGCGCCGTGGTGTAACCGTTGGGGTTGGGGCCGGTCCAGCCGTTGTACTGGATGGTGGTGTGCAGCGGCTGCGAGCCGTCGGCGACGTAGTGGCCCAGCCAGCCCGCGTCGAAGAGGATCGCCGTCTCCACCGGCTGCGTGTTCTGGTGGGCAGCAAGGAGCTTGCGGTACTCGCGGAAATCGACCTTGAGGCGCTGCCAGACCTCTTCAGTTTGCCAGGGTTGCAGGCCGACTTTTTCGGCCGTGAGTTGGATGTCGGGGTGCGCGGATTGTGCGGCGGAGAGCGCGCGGATGAAGTCGTAACGCTTCTTCAGGTTCGATAGCGGGCCGGCGAGGTCGGCGTACTCCAGGTCGATGAAGTGGTCGGCGGCCTGGGTCTGGGAGAGTTCGTCCTCGGCGCGGTTGCGCCAGCGGTCGGGTTCAGGGCCGAGGTACTCCATCGTGTCGAGTGCGGAAGGTGTGCGGAGGAATACGGGAACGTCGGTGGGAAGGTTCGCTGCGGCGAGGCGATTGATCATGCGATGGCCGTCGCTGCCCCAGGCCCAGGCGGGTTGTGCGGCGATGAGGCTGATGAGCACGGCTGCGACCGCGGCGCTGGCGAGCGAGGAGAACTTTGGCATGGATAAATTATAGCGGGAGGCCGCTGCGCGAGCATTGTGCGGTCCCACTCATGACGATCAAGCCGTCATGAGTGAGGGCATCCGGCCACAGCAGATTCCCTGCGGAAATGACAGAAAGAAAGTCAACGGCAAAAGCAACGAACGCGGAAGGACGCGGAGGAAGGCCAATGCTGCGATCTC
>JALYTE010000001.1 GCA_030854435.1 Acidobacteriota bacterium
TTGAGCGATACCCGCGGCACAGTCGCACGCCTAGCTTGCATATGCCGCCCATCGCGGCGGCCATTCCATTGGAGGATTGATGAAGGACCCAAAATCGAAAGCGCGCCATTCGCCGGCGCCAGCAACAGCGAAGCCGAAGGATCCGAAGGCGGCCAAGCAGAACAAGGACGAGAGTAACCCGCCCTTCACGACCAAGTGGGGCATCACCAGCCCCAAATTCGGCAGCGCCGGATCCGGCGGCGCAGAGGACTCGCCGGGACCCGAAGCCGCCTGACACTGACTACCGGAGGTTGACATTTCCCAGCGCCCCCGGACGCACAATACGAACGGGATCCGCCACGGTCATAGAGCATTGAAGTCCACAAACTAGCCATTTTCGGACATGGCTTTGGCGGCACCTCCGTTCGATCCACGTTTTGCGCTTAGCGCCTCGAAGCCCGAGACGACGTCGAACAGTTCTTCATCAATGGCACTTTGGCGCACACGGTGAAACGTTCCGGTAAGCGTCTCCAACAACTCGTCGATGTTCTTGTCCGCGCGCTGCATGGCGGCAAGACGGCTGGCGTTCTCGCTTGCAAGCGACTCGGCGCACGCTCGAAAGAGCGAGATGAACAGATACTCATCGACGAACATGCGTAGCGTCAACGAAGCGTCACCGAGAACCTGAGGAATACTTTTGGTCGGCCAGGGGGTTTTGGCCACGCCTTGTTTCCACTGCGCGTCGAGAGGCAATAGCCGAAGGCCAACAGGTTCATAGAGCGCACCGGCAAGCGGACGATTGTGGAAGACAAAAAGCCGCGCGTATTCTCCTTTGGCTCGATGCGCTTCGCTTTGGATCTGAATCTGTCCGACGAGCGGCGTGATGGCGTTAACTGAATTCGGCACGTCGAAAAGCCCCACCACCGGTATCCCGGCGTCGACCAGCCGCGCGCGAACGCGTTCACCGACGGCCCACACTTGGGGTGTGCCTGGAAGTATCGCGAGGCTCTTTATCGCGTAGTCGGCGACCACTTCGTTGAACTGTCCGACCAATCCCTGATCGGAACCAAACACAATGGCGCCAACAGCGCTCGCATCGGGTTTTCGGCTCTGCCCTGCTGCTGACGTGGTTGCTTTGGTTTCCCGAAAGCAGGCTTCCAGTCCCAGCTCCACGGTTCGATAGTAGTCGGCCAACGCTCGCACAGAATTCTCGTACTGCGTGATACTCGATGCAGCCAAGGCTTTCATCGTGCGGACGACAGACTGAAGCTCGCCAGCACTGCTAATCTTTCGTCGCAGGCTCGACGTCGTGTCACTCATGATTGCCCCTTTACCGCTGGAGCGGCCACCGGATTGACTTCAGGCCTGGGTTCTGGTTTAACCGCGGTGTCGGCTTTGGCTGGCGGCGTGGCGGCGGCCTTTGCCTGGAAGCTGATGAGCGCCTTGCGCGCAATTTCGATAATCGCATTACGGTCGTCGTCGCTCAACTTGTCGGCCGATACGAACCGTGCAGAGACGTCCGCTGGAATACCCGGCGCAGCGGCCTCCACGGCGTTTTCAGCAACGGTCATTTTTTCAAGCGGCACGGCGTCGAAGAGTCCCGCCGTCAACGCGAGGAGAACCGTAATCTGTGCAGGCACCGAGACTGGTGTGAATTGCGGTTGCTTGAGACACGCACGAATGCGCCGTCCGTGTTCGATACTCTTGCGGGTGCTCTCGTCCAGACGTGCGCCGAATCGTGCGAATGTCTCCAGCTCCTCGAATTGCGCGTAGGCGAGCTTGAGGTCCCCCGCCACCGCGCGATAGGCAGCGCGTTGCGCCTTGCCGCCGACACGCGAAACCGATTTCCCGACGTCGACCGCCGGCAGCACGCCGAGTTCGAACAGCGACGGGGAAAGATAGATTTGCCCATCTGTAATGGAAATGAGATTTGTCGGGATGTAGGCGGAGATGTCCTGCGCTTCGGTCTCGATGATCGGCAGCGCAGTGAGTGAACCGCCGCCAAGCTCCGTGCGCAAGTGTGTCGCGCGTTCAAGCAGGCGCGAGTGAATGTAGAAGATATCGCCGGGAAAGGCTTCGCGACCGGGCGGTCGACGGAGCAGCAGAGAGAGCTCGCGATAGGCGCGGGCG
>JALYTE010000023.1 GCA_030854435.1 Acidobacteriota bacterium
GGCGAGGTCTCGCCTGTGTAGGGGCCTTCGTCGAGCCAGTGCATGTTCTGCGCTCCGGCGCGGACGTTGCTCCCGGCGGTGGCGGCGAGCACAGTGCCGAGCGAACTCATGGTCGGGAAGACGGCGATTTCGTCGCGCGTGTGCCCGTTGACCATGGGCAGGAAGGCTTCCAGGAAGGCGAGCGATTCTTTCGGGGTTTTGTACATCTTCCAGTTGCCGGCGATGAGGGGCTTGCGCATGTTGGGTTCCTGTCGTGACTATTTGTCGGTAAGCGCGGCGACGCCGGGCAGCGTTTTGCCTTCGAGGAACTCGAGCGACGCACCGCCTCCGGTGGAGATGTGCGTGATCTTGTCGGCGACGCCGGAGTTGTGGATCGCGGCGACCGAGTCTCCGCCGCCAACGATGGTGATGGCGTCTTCATTCTTCGCGAGCGCGCGTGCAATGGCGTTGGTGCCCTTCGCGAACGGCGCGAGTTCGGCGACGCCCATGGGGCCGTTCCAGACGATGGTGGCGGCATCCGCGATTTCGGCGGAGAAGAGTTTGATGGTTTCGGGGCCGATGTCGAGCGCCATCCAGTCCTCTGGGAAGGGGCCGGTGCCGGAGAAAAGTTGCGTCTTGGCGTCGGCGGCGAACTTGTTGGCGAGACAGTGGTCGACGGGCAGAAGGAAGCGCACGCCGCGGGCTTTAGCTTTTTCCAGAGCGGCGCGCGCGACGCCGATCTTGTCGGCTTCGAGCAGCGACTTGCCAGTGGTTTGGCCTTGCGCGTTGAGGAAGGTATAGGCCATCGCACCGCCGATAAGCAGGGCGTCTACGCGTTCGAGCAGGGAGTTGATGACTTCGATTTTGTCCGACACTTTGGCCCCGCCGATGATCGCGATGAAGGGGAGATTGGGATCGGTGGTGGCCTTCGAGAGATACGTGAGTTCCTTGTCCATCAGCAGGCCCGCGGCGGACTGCTTGACGAAGTGCGTGATGCCTTCGGTGGAGGCGTGCGCGCGGTGGGCCGCACCGAAGGCATCGTCGACGTAGATGTCGCAGAGCAGAGCGAGTTCTTGCGCGAAGGCCGGGTCGTTGGCTTCTTCTTCCGCGTGGAAGCGGAGGTTTTCGAGCAGCAGGGTCTGGCCGGGTTCCAGATTGTTCGCGAGTTCAAGCGCGATGGGGCCGATGCAGTCCGGCGCGAAGGCCACGTTCTCGTTCGCATCATAGAGGTGGTCGAGCAGCGAACGCAGGCGATCGACGATGGGGCGCAGGCTCAGCGCCTCGACGCGCTTGCCCCCAGGACGGCCGAGGTGCGCGGCGAGGATGACGCGGGCCTTGCGGCGGAGCGCGTACTCGATGGTGGGAATGGTCTCGCGGATGCGCGTGTCGTCGGTGATCTTGCCGTCTTTGGAAAGCGGCACGTTGAAGTCGACGCGGATGAGGACGCGTTGGTTGGTGAGGTCGAGTTCGCGGATGGAAAGCTTCGGCATTGGTTTGAGCATAACCGACGTGATGGTGGAACGGACTCAGGCGAAGCGTTTATTGATCATGGATTGAAGTCAATACAGCAGGACCTGCGCGCGCTGGGCTTTGAAGCGGTCGAGGGCTGGCTGCCATGTGGCGGCGATGGCGCGGGGGTCGTCGCCACGAGTGAGGGCTTCGAGGGTGGCCTGATTGCCGATGATGCGCATCGTCTTTTCGAGTTGGAAGTGCGTGGGGTAGAGGCGGTGCAGAGCGGCGGCGATTTCGATGCCCATCTCCGGCGAGTCGAGCGCAACGCGGTCGGTGATGGCGATGCGCACGACTTCGATGGTTTGACCGTGGCCGGGATACTTGTTTGAGTCTTCTACGACCGGGATGGTGGTCGCGGTGAATCGAACGCCGGGGATGTGGCGGGCGTTGAGGGTGGCGGCGACGGTGGTGGCGTTGAACCATGCGCCACCCACCTTAGGCGACGATGAAACCGTCGTCGAAGATGGGCCACCCGGCGGAACGCCGGCACCGAAGACTTCGAGAGGCGAGTCGGTGCCGCGACCCACAGAGATGTTCGAGCTTTCGAGCAGCGCGATGCCGGGGTAGAGGATCGCGGCATTGACGTTGCGCATATTGGGGCTGGGGTTGACCCAGGGGAGGCCAGTCGCATCGAAGAACTGATCGCGGATCCAGTGCTGGACGCGGATGATGGTGAGTGGGGCGTCAAGCGGTTTGTTATCTGCACCTAGTTTGTATTGGTTGAAGTAGCGGGCGAGCTCGCCATAGGTCATGCCGTGGCGTACGGGCAGCGGCATGAAGTCGGTGTAGGACTCGACGCCGGGGTCGGAGACGGGGCCTTCGACCCATGCGCCGCCGTTGAGTGGAGGGCGGTCGAGGACCACGATGTCGAGGCGGTGGTTGTAGGTGCGCTCTTCGCTGGCAGACGCTTCGAGGAAGTAGCCGAGCACGGACTCGTACGTCCAGAAGCGCACGCCCGCGTCTTGCAGGTCGATGACGACGGCGTCGAGGTCTTTGAGCTGCTCGTGGGAGGGGCGGCGCTGTGCATCTTTGGCGCCGTAGAGGCCAGTGACGTGGAGGCCGGTGGCGGGGTCGGTTTCATCGCCGATGTTGGTCGTGTCGTGGGTGGCGAAGATGCCGTGCTCGGGGGAGAAGAGAGTGACGAGTTTGGCTGCTGGGATGTATTTAGGGAGATCGACGGCGAGGATGTCGATGGTGCGGCGGCGGTTGCGGTCGATGCCGGCGGGGTTGGTGAGGAGGCCGAGGTTGAGGTGGTCGTTGTGGTGGGCGGCGAGGGGGACGAGTTGGGAGAAGTGGGAGGCTTCTAGGGCGTCGATGCCAGTGAGGGTTTCCGGAGATGTGCGCGGTTCGGGAACAACTGCTGGTCTCTCCACTGCGCTGCGCTCCGGTCGAGATGACAGTTCTATGTCGAGGGCCGGATAGAGGCCGAGGGCGCGAGCAGTGGCGGTGGAAACGGCTCCGCGCAGGTTCGAGATGGGAACGTTGCCGCGCGGGTGGATGGCGTTCGCGAGCAGGACGATGTAGGTGTCCGAGCCGGGATCCATCCACAGCGACGTGCCCGTGAACCCGGTGTGGCCGAAGCTGCCGATGGGGAACATCGCGCCGCGTGGTTTCGAGAAGGCGGTGTCGATGTCCCAGCCGTAGCCGCGCAGATCGTGGTGCGGGAGGGCGGGGTAGGCGGGGGCGAGGAGTGGGGCGGCGGGCTTGGTTCCAGCTGCGATGGCCGCGCTGTTCGCGGCGTTGGCTTCGGTGAGTTGCGTGGTGGTGTGGCCGGGCTGCTCGGGCGTCGTCATCATGATGAGCGTGGATTGCTTCAGCGGGAAGGCGCTGGGGCGGCCAGCGAGGCGGTCGAGCAGGGCTTGCGCGAAGAGCGCAACATCGTGCGCGGTGGAGAAGAGGCCCGCGTGTCCGGCGACTCCGCCCATGCGGCGGGTGGTGGGGTCGTGGACCGTGCCGCGCAGGAGATGGTCGAAGTCGGGGTTGGTTGCGGGGGTGCCTTCGTTGTCGTGGGCGGTGGGTGCGATGTTAGAAACCCATGTAGAGGGTATCCATGTGCTGGGCCACATGCCGACCTCAATCAAACAGTCGATTGCAGCTGTGCCGGGAAGGAGCGGGCCGATCGCAGAGCCCGTGATCTCACCTTTTGCGTAACAGTTGGCTTTGTCCAGAGGGAG
>JALYTE010000026.1 GCA_030854435.1 Acidobacteriota bacterium
CGCCAACCCCCGAGGCCGCGCAAATCATCTCCGAAGATCTTGCCAGAGGCAATAAGGCGGGTTATACCTTCACCCTCACCTGCGGCGGCAAAAGTACCTCAAACAATCAGGACCAATACAACTCCTACCAAATTTTCGCCGTGCCCAACTCTGTCGGCCACTCCGGCAACAATGGTTACTGCACCGACGAAAACGCGCAAATCCGCTTCGACCCCAAGGGCGGCACCAACTGCACCGAACTGCTGCAGTAAGCTCACACCTTTCTGATACGCTTGGAGTCGTCGGAGGGCTTCATGACAAACCTGCAACTGCTGCTGACCATCGGCATTCCTAGCCTTCTGGTCATTCTGTCCTGGCTACAGCAGAGTTCGAGACTGTCTCGACTGGAAGCCAGCACGGACAAAGGCTTCGAAGCCGTGGAGAGAAAATTCGATACCGTTGAGATGAAGTTCGAAGCGTTTCGCGGAGAAATGGTGGCGCTTCGCGACAGCATTCACCGCGATATGGTCTCTCTCCATGAACGTGTCGCCGTGGTGGAAGCCAAGCAAAGCTGAACATTCAGCGCACGGCTATGTGACGTTCCAATGCCTATCTGGATTATGGATGCCCCATTCATCGCGCGGCACTTTGCGCGATGGGTGGGGTTCTACATTTAGAGGGCCTATTGAACTTAGAGAGCCTATGAAAAATCTCCTGCTCCTCCTCGCTCTCACCCTCCCCATCCACGCACAGACAGCATCCTCTCTCGCAAAAACTGTCGACGCCCACTACAACCACCTCACCTCCCTACAGGCCCGCTACACCGAGCGCTACATCGGGATGGGCCAGGACCGCACCGAGACCGGCACCCTTACCCTCAAAAAACCCGGCCACATGCGCTGGGCCTACGACTCTCCCCCCGGCAAGCTCTTCCTGCTCGACGGCAAGTCCGCGATTTTCTACACTCCCGGCGACGTCCAGGCCCAGCGCATTCCCGCGAAGCAACTGGACGACCTGCGCTCCCCGCTGCGTTTCCTGCTCGGCCACACCGAACTCGCCAAAGAACTCGACCACCTCACGCTCACGCTGGTAGAAGGCGGCTACACGCTCTCCGGTGTCCCGAGGGGTATGCAGCAGCGCCTCCACTCCCTCGCGCTCACGGTCGACGCGACGGGCGCAATCCACTCCATGCGCCTCGAAGAAATCGACGGCGCCACCACCACCTTCACCTTCAGCGCGCTGCACGAAAACATCCCCACCCGCGCCGCCGACTTCATTTTCACCCCACCCCCCGGCGTCGCCATTGTCACTGGCGCTGCCCCCATTTAGGAGTCGAACCAAGGGGTGTGCCTTATTCATCGCGTTTTTTGCGATGAGTGGGACACCCGTGTACCGTAATCCCATGCGCCTCTTGCTTATAGCCGCTGTCCTCGCCTTCCCCGCGTCCGCGCAAACGTCACTGCACCTTGTCCCGATGCCGCGCGAAGTGAAACCCGCGTCCAGCTTGCCCCTCACCGTCGGCATCCATATCGAATGCGCCCAACCCTGCGATCCCGATGATGCCTTCGCCATCGCCGACTTCAGGGCCTTCATGGCCGAACGCGGCATCGCCGTGACCAACGCAGCAGCCGCTCCGCACATCTTCACCGCGCGCTTCAGCACGCCACTCGGCGTTCAGACCTACATCGAGTCGCTCCCCAATCCGCCCAAGCCCCCGCTCGGCTCCCGCGTCACACTCCCCGTCGAGTTCGAGCCCGAAGGCTACGCCATCGTCCCCGACCTCAACGGCGCGCGCCCCGCCGGCCTCGCGCTCACCGCCGACACTGCCTCCGGCATCTTCTACGCTCTGCAAACCGTCAAGCAACTCATCGTCGGAGACGGCCCCAATGCCGTCCTCCAACTCGCCATCATCCGCGACTGGCCCGCGATGAAGTACCGCGGCCTGGACGACGACATGTCTCGCGGACCGGTCGACACGCTCGCCTTCCAGAAGAAAGTCATTCGCACCATCGCCGCCTACAAGTGCAACCTCTACTCGCCCTACTTTGAGAACACGCAGCAGTACGCCTCGAACCCGCTCCCCGCACCGCCCGGCGGTAGCCTTTCGGCGTCCGACGCCCGCGAACTTGTCGCCTATGCCAAGCCGTACCACGTCATGGTCGTGCCGGAACAAGAAGCCTTCGGGCATTTGCGCCACGCGCTCGTCTACGAGCAGTACCAGCAGCTCGCCGAGACGCCGCACGGTGCCGTGCTCGCCCCCGGCCAGCCCGGCTCTCTCGTCCTCATCTCGCAGATGTTTACCGAACTCGCCGCGCTCTACCCCTCGCCCTTCCTGCACATCGGCGCGGATGAAACCGTCGACCTCGGCGTCGGCCAGACCAAAGACGCTGTCGATAAAGACGGCCTCGGCAAGGTCTACCTCGACTTCATGCAGCAGATTGACACAACCCTCCGCCCGCTCCACCGCCGCCTGCTCTTCTGGGGCGACATCGCGCAGCACGAACCCGCCCTGCTCAAGGCCATGCCCGCGCAGTTCAAGCAAGACACCATCGCCATCGCCTGGGAGTACAACCCCAACCCCAAGGGCTTCATGCCCTACCTCAAGCCCTACACCGACGCCGGTTTTGAAACCTGGGTCTCCCCTGGCATCAACAACTGGAACCGCGTCTATCCCAACTACACTATGGGCCTCGCCAACATCCAGCAGTTCACGCGCGACGGCCAGGCCATCGGCTCCACCGGCCAGCTCAACACCATCTGGAACGACGACGGCGAGGCTCTCGCCTCCAACAACTGGTACGGCATCCTCTTCGGCGCCGCCGCCGCGTGGCAACCCGGCGAAAGCTCCATCCCGCAGTTCGAACAAAGTTACGCGCAAGTCTTCCACGGCGACCTCACCGGCAAGCTGAACCAAGCACAGCTTGAATTGATGGCCGCCCACGACCTGCTCAAATCCTCCGCACTTAAATCCGACGGCTCCGACCTGCTCTTCTGGGCCGACCCCTGGGCCCCCGACCAGCAGAAGAACGTCGTCGCGGTCCGCCCCGTTCTCTCTGAACTCCGTCTCCACGCAGAACGCGCCCTCACCCTCATCGCCCAGGCCCGCGCCGCCGCCCCATGCCAGACATTGTTTGAACAGAGCGGCCAGCACACAGCTCAAGGACTTTTCTGCAATGGAGGAAAACGAAGTACCACCACATCCATTGCAGTAAACGGCATGGAACAGGTTCAACCAGCCGTCTACGACCCCGCCAACGCCTTCCCCTCGAACCCCACCAACCTCCGCGAAACTGACGCCATCGACGCGCTCGAACTCGGCGCTCGCCGCTTCGACTTCCTCGGCCTCAAGTTCCAGCTCGCCGACGAAATCGCCGCAGCCTACTCTCGCGCGCTGGCGGCTTCCACCTCGACCGACCGTAAAATCCGTGCCACCACTGGGCGCGAACTCTCCGACATCAACGGCGTCAACGGCCGCATCCAGGACATCAAGGACGGCTATTCCCTGCTCCGCGACCTCTACGCCCAAAGCTGGCTTCGCACGAATCGCGCCTACGCCCTCCGCCCCGTCCTGGAGCACTACGACTACACCATCGGTATCTGGCTCGCGCGCATGGACAAAGTCCGCAGCGCGCAACGCCAGTGGGGCGAAACCCGCACCCTCCCTACCGCCGCCGAAACTGGCATTCCCGCCCAACAACCTACTGCGTCAACACTGCTGACCCATTAGATAGAATTTGTCATCCTGAGCATAGCGAAGGACTCGCTTCTAGCTCGCAGCGCCACCAATTTCATGACCCGAACCATCACAGCCCGCCACCTCATCACCGACATCGGCTCGGTGGAGTTCGCCGTCCTCACCCTTACTCCCGAAGGCACCATCGGTGAAATCTACTCCGACCCCCAGGCCCTGCACGCCGAAACCACCACCCTCACCGCCACTTTCCTCGACATCCACACCCACGGTGCTGTCGGCCACGATGTGATGAGCGCGTCGCCCGTCGCGCTCGGCGAGATGCAGCGCTTCCTCGCAAGCCACGGTGTCGCGCATTATCTGCCGACAACGGTGACCGCCCCCATCGACGCCACTCTCCGCGCCCTCGAAGCCCTCGCCAACGCCATCGAATCCGAACCGCGCGAAAACGAAGCCCAACCCATCGGCATCCACCTCGAAGGCCCTTTCCTCTCCCACGCCAAGCGCGGCGTCCATCCTCCCACCGAACTCCAACCTCCCAGCATCGCCCTCTTCAACCGCTTCCAGACCGCTGCCCGCGGTCACATCCGGCTCGTCACCATCGCCCCCGAACCGGGTGCGAATTTGGATGACCCATCTTCGCCTAGCACACAAAACTCCGCACTCGACCTGATCCGCCACGCCACCGCACAAGGCGTGCGCGTCTCCCTCGGCCACTCCAACGCCACGGCCGCCGAAACCCTCGCGGCAATATCCGCAGGAGCAAGCAGTGCCACCCACACTTTCAACGCCATGCGCGCGCTCGACCACCGCGAGCCGGGCATCCTGGGCGTCGTCCTCGACGACCACCGCCTCTTCGCCGAACTCATCTGCGACGGCATTCACGTCGCCCCGACACTCGTCCGCCTCTGGCTCCGCGCCAAAACCGAAACCCGCGCCATCCTCATCACCGACGCCATCTCCGCCACAGGAATGCCCGACGGCGACTATACCCTCGGCAACCTCGGCGTCGCGGTCGCCAACGGCCGCGTTCTGCTCAAAGAAGACCTGGCGCGGGGCAAAGAAACGCTCGCCGGCTCGGTCCTCACCCTGGACCGCGCCGTCGCCAACCTGCAAGCCTTCACCCACGCCTCGCTGGCCGACGCCACCCGCCTTGCGTCGCACAACCCTGCGGCGATGCTCGGCCTCCCCGAACTCACCCTGATCGCCCCCGGCTCTCCCGCCAACCTCAACCGCTTCGACGCCGAGGGTCGCTTGATCGCCACCTACATCCGCGGCCGCAAAATCTAGGTCACACAATCCCACTGTCATCTCGACCGGATTCTTCGCGCACTTTGCGAAGACGCATTGGAGAGATCGCAGCATCTCGCGTCCGCCCAGCGAACCCAACCCAACAGGCATTCTCTACTCTCTACGCTCTGATCTTCTCGCCCTCCACAACGCCCCCTCCAGCGGTTCAACCGCCGACGCCGCCACTTCAACTCCCGGCATCGTTGCTATCAACGCCTCCTCCATCGCCTTTCGCACGCGCGGAATCTTTCCCAGCACGCTGCCCGTAAACGCCACCTGTAGCGCGTCCGACGCCGCACACCCGGCCTGGTGCATTTTCGAGGCGACCAAGCTTACTTGTTCGGCCAATTCCTGCCCCGCGCGCTCCAGCACGCTCGCGGCGAGCGCGTCGCCGCCCTCCGCGCACGCCGCCACCACCATCGTCAACTCGGCAAACTCAACCCGTGTCCGCCGGTTGGCATAGGCAATCAGCTCGCTCTGACTCTGCAAACCCCAGCGACCCTCGATGTCCTTCAACATGCAACTTTCGACGCCGCGGTCCTCGGCCCGCAGCGCCGCCTTGATCGCCTCCACGCCGATCCAGTGGCCTCCGCCTTCATCGCCCAGCATCGGGCCGCGCCCGCCCGCGCTCACGTGCGTTCCGTCCGCGCACCGCCCCATCACATGCGACCCCGTGCCCGCAATCACCAGCACGCCCGGCCCGCCGCGAAACGCCGCCTCAAACGCGATCTCCTCATCGCCGCAAATCAAGACCTCGCCGCCCACCACGCCGCGCAGCGTGCGTTCCGCCCAGGCCCGCACCGTTTCGCTGGAGGACCCCGCCAGCCCAAAGCACGTCCGCGTCACGTCCCCCAACGGGATCCCCGCCCCCGCCGCCCGCACCAACTCGTGCAGCCGCAGCGTCGCCGCGCCTTCATCGAGGTGCATCAACTTCACGCTGCCTGTCGCAGCCCTTCCCAACACTTTTTCATCGTCCGCGACCCAACACTGAGTCTTGGTTCCGCCGCCATCCAACGCCACAAAATACGCCATCGTTCAAACTCTCCCTACGCGGCCCTCACATGCAAGTCGCAAGCCCGTTATCATATCCTCCACAGCACCAAATCGTCAGGAGACCTCATTGCCGAGTCCGTTGAACGCCCTCGCACTCGCCGCAACATCAACGCGTCTCAGCCGCTTCGACCTCGCCCTCGTCGCCGTTTACCTTGTTGCCATCACGCTCTTCGGCTTGCGCTTCCGAGAGAAGAAATCCGCAAGCCCCGCCGGAAAATCGCTGCGCAGCTACTTCCTGGCCAACAACACCATTCCCTGGTGGGCGATCTCGCTTTCCATCGTCTCGGCTGAAACCTCGACGCTCACCATCGTGTCTGTTCCAGGAGTAGCGTACGCGGGCAACTTAGGGTTCCTGCAACTGGTCATCGGCTACATGGTCGGTCGCATTGTCGTTGCCATCCTCTTCCTGCCGCGCTATTTCGCCGGCAACATGCTGACAGCCTACCAACTGATTGACCAGCGCTTTGGGTCAGTCTTACATAAGGTGACGGCCGGCCTCTTCCTGCTCACCCGCGCCGCCGCCGAGGGCGTGCGCGTCTTCGCCGTGAGCATCGTCGTCGGTATCGCCATCGGTACAAAGGACGTTTTGAGCATCGCCATCATCTCCGCGCTCACTCTGCTCTACACGTTTGAAGGCGGCATGACCGCCGTCATCTGGACCGACGTCGTGCAAATGTTCATCTACATCGGCGGAACGCTGGTCGCCATTCTCACGCTCGGATCGCACGTCCAGGGTGGATGGACGACGATCCACCACGTCGCCTCCGCGGCGGGCAAGTTCCACATGCTCAACTTCGCCTTCAACCTCACCAACGCCTACACGTTCTGGGCGGGCGTGCTAGGCGGAACGTTCCTGACGATGGCCTCGCACGGCACCGACCAACTGATGGTGCAGCGCATGTTGGCCGCGCGCAACCTGCGCGAATCGCGCCTCGCGCTGCTCAGTTCCGGCGCGGTCATCTTTTTGCAGTTCGCGCTTTTTCTGCTCATCGGCGCAGGCCTCTATGTTTTCTACGGCCAACACCCCGGCGCGGTTTTCAAAACCAACGACCACATCTTCCCCACCTTCATCGTGCGCGAGATGCCCATCGGCGTCGCGGGCCTGCTGGTCGCCGCGATCCTTGCAGCGGCGATGTCCAACCTCTCCGCCGCGCTCAACTCCCTTTCGTCCACGACGGTCGTCGACTTCTACATGCGCCTCCGCCCCGCGGCCGACGATCGCGAACGCGGCATCATCGCAAAGTCCTCGACCGTTCTCTGGGCGCTGGTCTTGTTCGCCATCGCCGTGTACAGCGTCCAAGTTGGCGGAAAAGGCCACGTCGTTGAAATCGGTCTGTCGATAGCTTCAGTGGCGTACGGTTGCCTACTGGGCGTCTTCCTGCTCGGCACCCTCACCCGCTACGCCAACCAACTCGGTGCCAGCATCGGCATGGTCTGCGGCTTCGTCCTCAAC
>JALYTE010000032.1 GCA_030854435.1 Acidobacteriota bacterium
CACCACCGCCGCGACCATCCCGCTCGCCATGCAGACGGCCATGGAAGAGGGCCGCATCAAAAAGGGCGACCTCGTGCTGCTCGCCAGCGTGGGCGCAGGTTTCACGGTCGGCGCGACCCTCCTTCGCTGGGAAATCTAACGGGCGGCTGGAAACTCAAAACTGAAAACTTATGTCGCCCCTCATCCCTTGGATCCGTAGACCCTATTATCTCGACCGGAGCCTTCGCGCTTTTTGCGAAGGCGTAGTCCCTGTCAGCTTTGAGGGAGAGCCAAGAGCGCTTGTGAACAGCTTCTGAGCTGTGAGTTCTTCCAACCCGCCTCTTCGCCGTCAGATCACTCCAGCCCCAGCATCTTCACGATCGCCATCGCATTCGTCGTCCGGTTCACACCCGGCTTCAGCACATAGTCGAAGCCCAGCGGATCGCTCTCGTCCGGACTCGCCATATGCACATTGCGGCCCCTGAGTTCCGGCACTTCGGCCAGACCAGCAAGCGCAAGATCGTGCGTCGACAGCGCCCCAATCGCGCCTTCGCGCACCAGCCCCCGCAACACGGCCTCGGCGGCGGCGCGACGGTCCGCGGAGTTCGTCCCGCTAAAAATCTCATCGATCAAAAACAGTGAATTCGCTGGGTTCGTCTTCGCCAGCGCCACCAGATCGCGTAGTCTTTCCACCTCCGTCAGAAACTTCGACTTGCCCTCAGCCAGCGAGTCCACCAGCGCCAGCGAAGCCCCAACATGCGAAGCGCTCATCGTGGCGGCCCGCGCGCAAATTGGCACCCCCGCCAGCGCCAGCACAGCATTGCACCCAATCGCTCTCAACAGCGTGGATTTGCCCGCCATGTTGGATCCGGAGATCAGCAGAAATCGCGTCTCCGCATCCAGCCGCACGTCGTTCGCGACGGCCTGTGCGCGCGGCAGCAGCGGATGCACAAGCCCTTCCGCCTCAAACACCGCGCCGCCGCCTTCGACCATCTCCGGATACACATTCTCATGGTGCTCGGCGGCATAGGTCCCCAACGCGAGCGCCGCTTCAAACTCCGCCCAGGCCGCAATCCATCCCCGCATCGCATCGCCGTGCGCACGCTTCCAGGCTTGCAAAGAAATCGCCGCGTGTGTCCCCACCGCGAGCATCAGCGCAGGCGCATAAAACCACTCCTTCGCCCGCTGCTCGACCAGCGCCAAACTGCCCGAAAGCGCCTTCAACGCACGCTCTTGGTCCGCAGCGTTCGTCTGCAATCCGCGCAACAACTCCGACTCAAACCTCTGCTCCCGCATCAACCGCAGCCCTTCGCGCAAAATCGCCGTCTGCCCCGCCAGCCGTTGCGCCGCTTCCAACTCCGCCATCGCGCGCGGCCGCAGCCACAGCGCAAACGCGCCCTCCAACGCCAGCAGCGCGGCGAGATTTCGCGGCAGCGTGGCCATGTCCACACGATGCAACAAAGCCGCAATCGCCAGCCCCACCCATGTGACCGTCAGCGCAATCAGCACCCACCGCATCCACATTGCAAGCCCGGCATCGGGCTTATCGAGCCAACGCTCAAAGCTCTCCGCCGGCAGTTCGTCGAACGCCGATTGCCCCATCAGCGCGACGCGCTCCCGCAGTTCGAGCATCGGCGCAAGCTCGCGCACCGCCGCCTGTCGCGCGCGCACCGTCTCCGCACTCGCACCATGCAGCAACAGCCGCGCCAGCGCCCTCTCCCCGACCGCGGTGCGCGTCGTCGCCAGCATTCCAAAGATCGAATCCGCCCCAAGAATGTCGAGGTCGCGCTCATACAGATGACCGGCCTCACAAAACGCCTCGCCCGTATGCCCGCTCTGCGTTTGAGAACCATCCATCCGCGCCGCACCGCGCTCGTACACATCGAGCAACCGGGCCGCACGATGGGCCTGACGCCGTGCGCGCAGTAGCTCCGGCACAACTCCCACGATGACGCCGAGCGGCAGCAACGCCCACCACGCGCGATCACCGCGATGAATCCCCTGGTAAGCCGTATACGCCAGCGCGGCCAACGCGACCAGCAAAATTTGCGCCAGCGTACTGCCGCGAGCGCCCATGCGAGCGAACTCACCCGCCAACCCCGCGCGCCGCCGCTCGTACTCCGACTCAATGCTCTCGCTCATCAACCCACAGCTTACCTTTCGCGTCATCGCGCGCAAGCTTCTTGCACTGACCTGCTTTTACGATTTCGCGCTTGACATTATTGCCAACCGGAGGCCACCGGCCCTCTGGTTGCATTGACTTTTGGATCATTCGGCGATTTGTCTTGACCCGGACGAGCTCCATGAGCTATACAGATTGCCATACAGCAACCATCCTGATGGCATGATTCGAACGCCACTACGCTAGAAACTACAACCCCATTCTGGAGACACTCCATGTCGAAATTGAATACGTCCAACTGCCGCAGGTTTTTCCGCAGCGTCCTTGCCGTTCCGCTCGGTATCGCGATCTCTACTCTCTTCCTCGCCACCCCCGTCGCACTGGCCGCTCCGCCGCCCCCCGACAACGTCGTTCTGCAATGGGACAATGCCGCCCTGCAAGGCATTCGCGACCTGCACCCCGGCCCGCCCATGGCCGCGCGCGAGCTGGCCATCGTCCACACCTGCATGTACGACGCCTGGGCGGCCTACAGCTTCAGGGCGGTCGGCACCCAGCTGGGTGGCACGTTGCGTCGCCCTCATGACGAATTTTCGACGGCCAACAAGAACCAGGCCATCAGCTACGCCGCATACCGCGCGCTGGTCGATCTCTATCCCGGAGACACAGCCGCCGTTTTCACGCCCCTGCTCAATAGCCTCGGATTCAGCGAAACCAACCTCTCGGTCGATACCACCACGCCAGCGGGCATCGGCAACGTCGCCTGCGCCGCCGTCCTCGCGTTCCGCCATCACGACGGCTCCAACCAACTCGGGGATCTCCATCCCGGCCCTTATTCCGACTACACCGGATTTGTGCCTGTGAACCCGCCCTCGACCGTACCCGTCGCCAAATCCACCATCGTCGACCCCAACAAATGGCAACCTCTCACCTACGACGACGGTCTGACCGCGCCCATTCCCCACATCATCACCCAGAACTTCGTGGGCGCGCAGTGGGAGAACGTCATCCCGTTCGCCCTCACATCGGCGCATCAATACGACGCGTTCGAACAGCAATTCGGACCGGCCACGTTCGGCACGCAGGCGTACGTGGACCAATCCCAGGAGTTGATCGACATCAGCGCCAACCTCACCGACAAACAAAAATTGATCGCTGAGTACTGGGCCAACGGACCGAAAAGCGAGCTTCCTCCGGGACACTGGTGCTTGTTCGCGCAATACGTCTCGCATCGCGACAACCACACCCTCAATGAGGACGTAAAGATGTTCTTCGCAATGACCAACGCCATCTTCGATGGCAGCATTGCCGCCTGGGGGCAAAAGCGCGTCACCGATTCGGTGCGTCCGGTCACCTCCATTCCCTATCTCTTTACCGGCACCTTGATCCGCTCCTGGGTCCCCTTCCACGGCACGCAAACCATCGACGGCTCGCAGTGGCTCAGCTACCAGAAGTCCAGCTTCCCCACTCCGCCGTTTCCAGAGTTCATCTCCGGCCACAGCACCTTTAGCGCGGCGGGAGCGGCGGTGCTGGTGCTGTGGACCGGCAGCAACCAATTCGGCGACTCGGTGACCTTCGCTCCAGGAAGTTCCGCCACGGAGCCGGGCCTGGTTCCCGCGCAGACAGTGACACTGCTATGGCCCACCTTTTTCGATGCCGCGAACGAGGCGGGCATCTCACGCCGTTACGGTGGGATCCACTTCAAAGCCGGCGACCTGGTCGGCCGCGCTGTGGGCCGCATCCTCGGCGAGCAGGCCTGGCACAAGTCTCTCACCTACTTCAACCCCAACGACCCCGCCCATTTCCAGGACCATAGAGACGACTTGAACTAGCGGGCGTCATCGCGGGCCTGGAGTTCAGATGACAAATGGGCCGCCACGCTTCGGCGCGGCGGCCCATGTTTTATGCGCGTGTGTCTACTGCCTGAACACGCGCGACCATTGCAATTTGGCAGTGCATATTCCATGAAGGTAAAAGGGTGTCATCTCGACCATAGCGCGCCCTACTCCTGTCATCTCGACCGGGGCCTTCGCGCATTTTGCGCAGTCGGAGTGGAGAGATCGCGGCATTTGTCTTTGCCGTTGCTTGTCCTCGCTCTACACCCATACGAACTTTGCTCTAAAATCGTAACCATGAAATCCCGCGCGTTTGTGACCGCCGCCATTCTTCTCGCCTCCCCCATCTTGCTTGCCGCGCAGGCACCCACCGACGTCCACGGCGTACATCCCGCCAACATGGACCGCGCCGCCAAGCCGGGCGACAACTTCTACCGCTACGCCAACGGCGCTTACCTCGACCGCACCGAAATCCCCGCCGACCGCGTCGGCATGTCCGGCTTCTCCGTGCTCGCCGACATCGTCAACAAGCGCGTCGCCGGCATCATCGAAGACGTTGCGAAATCTGACCCCGCGCCCGGAACCGAGAAGCGCAAGATGGCCGACCTCTTCGACTCTTACATGGACGAGAAGGCCATCGACGCCCACGGCATGGCCGCGCTCCAGCCGCACCTCGCCGAGATCGCCGCCATCCACACCCAGCGCGAACTCTCGACCGCCCTCGGCCACACCCTCCGCGCCGACGTCGACGCGCTCAACAACACCAACTTCCACACTCCCAACCTCTTCGGCGTGTGGATCGCGCCCGGCTTCAACGACCCCGACCA
The DNA here is from genome assembly GCA_030854435.1 of Acidobacteriota bacterium. GTDB lineage: Bacteria > Acidobacteriota > Terriglobia > Terriglobales > Acidobacteriaceae > Granulicella. Next base: position 4,761 of record JALYTE010000032.1, read on the forward strand.
TTACGCGCCCTACTTCATGCAGGGCGGCCTCGAACTCCCCAGCCGCGACTACTACATCACCGACTCCGCCGGAATGAAAACCATCCGCGACAAGTACCTCACGCACATCTCCACCATGCTCAAACTCGCCGGCCTCGACAACACCGACGCCCGCGCCGCGAAAATCCTCGCTCTCGAGCACGCCATCGCCGAGCAGCACGTCTCGCTCGCCGACAGCGAAAACATCAAGAAGGCCAACAACCCCTGGGCCACCGCCGACTTCGCCAAAAAGGCCCCCGGCCTCGATTGGCCCGCCTACTTCGCCGCCGCCGGTCTCGCCACGCAGCCGCGTTTCATCGTCTGGCAGCCCTCCGCCGTCACCGCCGAAGCCGCCCTCGTCGCTTCCACGCCCATCGACACCTGGAAGGACTTCCTCGCCTATCACCTCATCGAGCAATACTCCGGTGCCGTCTCAACAGCGTTGGCCGACGAACGCTTCAACTTCTTCGGCAAGGTCCTCAGCGGAGCGCAGGCCCAGCGCCCCCGCGACCAGCGCGCCGTGCTGCTCGTCAACGGAATCCTCGGCGACGCCGTCGGCCAAATCTACGCCCGGCAATACTTCCCCGCCGCCGAAAAAGCGCGCATTGAAGAGATGGTGAAAAACCTCCTCGCCTCCTTTCACGAGCGGCTCGAACACCTCACCTGGATGGCCCCCGCGACCAAAGCCGAGGCCCTCCGCAAACTCGGCACCCTGCAAGTGGGCATCGGCTACGCGGATCACTGGCGCAGCTACGACGGCCTCGTCATCAAATCCGACGACCTCTTCGGCAACCTCTGGCGCGCCTCGCTCTTCGACTACCACTACAACCTCGCGCGCATCGGCCAACCCACCGACCGCAAAGAGTGGACGATGACGCCGCAGACCGTCAACGCCGTCAATCTCCCGCTCGACAACGGCCTCAACTTCCCCGCCGCGATCTTCGGGCCGCCATTCTTCGATCCCCAGGCCACCGACGCCATGAACTACGGTGCCATCGGGACCGTGATCGGCCACGAAATCTCGCATACCTTCGACAGCGAGGGCGCGGCCTTCGACTCGCAGGGCAAAGTCCGCAACTGGTGGACCGACGCCGACCGCGCCCACTTCGACGCCTCCATCGACGCGCTCGCCAAGCAGTACAACGCCTACGCGCCGTTCTCCGACTTGCACCTCAACGGCCACCAAACGCTGGGCGAAAACATCGCCGACCTCGCCGGCATCACCGCCTCCTACGACGCCTGGAAAACATCGCTGCACGGCAAACCAGCGCCAGTGGTTGACGGCCTGACCGGCGACCAGCAATTCTTCCTCGGCTACGCACAATCGGAAGCGGGCAAATCTCGCGAAGCCGCGCTGCGCCAGCAGGTCCTCACCGACCCCCACTCCCCCAGCGAGTATCGCGCCGACACCGTCCGCAATCTCGACCCCTGGTACGCCGCCTTCGGCGTCAAGCCCGGCGAAGCCCTCTACCTCTCCCCCGACCAACGCGTCCACATCTGGTAAGCCTGCCGTAATTCACAACTCCTTGGCGGCGCGAAATTCACGCACCACATCGCCCACATCCCGATGCTGCGAGTCCACCGCAAGGTTCATCGCCCGCATCTCGTCCGCGCTCACCTTGCCCGCAAGCCGCTGCATCGCGACGCCAATCTGCGGCCACCTCCGCAGCGACTCTTCGCGCGCCAGCGGCACGGCCTCATACGGCGGAAAGTAGTGGCGGTCATCCTCAAGCGCGACAAAGTCCAGCGCACGAATCGCACCATCGGTCGAGTTCCCCGCCACAATGTCCACCTGATGTGCCGCCAGCGCCCGGTACAGCAGCCCCAACTCCATCGTCCGCGGCGACCCTCTAAAGTGCAGCCCATACGCCGCACTCAACCCCCGCAACCCGTCCGGCCGTTCCGCGCACTCATACCCCACCCCCCGCCGCGAAATCGGCGACTCGCCTATAGACTTGTCATCTCGACCGGAGACCGCCGGGTGCCCCATGTCTCGATTTTGAGACATGGGTTCCGACAAACTCGCCACATCCGAGATCGTCCGCAACCCCAGCCGCCGGGCATCCTCCCCGCGCACCACCATCGCAAACGTGTCCTCAAACCCCAACCCCGGCCCCACCCGAATCCCATACCGCTGCTCATACAGCCGCGCCACCGTCTCCCGCACGCGCTCCGCATCGCGGTCCACTGGCTGCTTCAGAATCGCGGTCAGCGCCGTCCCCGTGTACTCCACATACGCATCAATCCGCCCCGAAACCATCGCCTGCTGGCACAAGTAACTCCCCGCCAGATAAAACCTCCGCTCCACCTT
>JALYTE010000065.1 GCA_030854435.1 Acidobacteriota bacterium
CCTCAACGTCAGCCAATCGCAGACCTCCGTGCCCTCAAGGTCGATGGCCAGAATCTCATAGCCCCCGCCGGGAAACACGACCACCGCAGCGCCCGTGTTCTTCACGTTCGGCGACTTCCCTTTCGGAGAATAGACCGTCATCGTAGGCCGCGAGACGTTCTCCACCGCGACCCACGATCTGCCGGCGACCAGCGACTCCTCGCCCGTCCTCGTCGCGGCCTCCGGCCCCACAACAGGTCGCGCATCAGGCACGGCGCCCGGCCAAATCTGGAGCTGAGTATGTCCCGGCGAGGGCTGCCAGACAGGTTTCTGCGCGCTCAGACCGCCGCAGGCGCACACAATATAGAGAGTGAACATAAAGAGCTTCATCACAATCCCCACGGCCTATAAATGACCAGTCGTGATCGTAGATTGGATTGGAAGTATCGGATATTGGCGAGCGAGATTACCCACCCGATAGTCCTACCACCAGCGCCACGATCCCCGCTCCAATCGCAAGCCAGACCAACTGCCAGAGCACCCGGCTCACCCTGCATTCCTGCTGAATCTCCGGCAGCAGGTTCACGGTCGCGATGTACAGAAAACTGCCCGCGCTCACCGGCAGCAGATACGCGACGGCGCGGGTCGAGTTCGCCCCCGCCGCCAACACCATCGCCACCCCCAGCAGCGACGGAACGCCCGCCAGCGCCGCAAGCTGCAACGCACGCCGCGAGCTCTGGCGCAGATGGATCAGCACAGCGAAATCCCCAATGCGATGCGGGACCTCGTGCAGCGCGATCGCCACCGCGGTCAGCCACCCGATGCGTGGGCTCGCGACAAACGCCGTCGCCAGCGCCGTGCCGTCCACAAAACTGTGCAGCATCGCCGCGAGCACCAGGTTCATCGGCTTGGCACTGTGTTCGGCCCGGCCCTGCGCGTGGCGATGGACGTGCGTCCCCGCGCCGAACTCGCCCACTTCCGGCTCGGTGGAGCTTCCGGTCAACGCGGAAAAAACCCTCTCCACCGCAAACAGCGCCAGCATCGACCCCGCCAGCAATAGCCATGTGAGCCGCCGGTTTCCGAGCTGCGCAATCGCCTCCGGCATCAGATCGAGCAGGGCGGTTGTCAACAACACACCGACGGCGAGGCTCAACAAATGCGGCAGATAACGTTGCAGCAACGGCTCGCGCGAGCGCAGCAACCACGCCCCGCCCACCGCCGCCGCTTGCACTCCCACCACGGCGACCGCGGCGTCCACCATCACCAACTGCATCGCGGCCCTCCGGGCAGCGCAACGCCCCTTGCACGTCGCGGCTCGACCGAATATACACCGAAGCGCTGCCGCGGCCTACGGAAGAGAGTTTGGGTTTAGAAATTGAAGGCGAAACCGCCCTGAATGGCGCGCGGGGCCTGGGCCAGAAAGAGCAGATGCCCGTCGGAGGCGACAACGGGCCGATACCCCTGCTCCAACAGATTGGTCGCGTCAATGACGGCGTCGATGCCGTCGGGGAGGAAGCGTCCGCACCACAACCGCTGCCGGATATAGAGGCCAGCATAGGCGTCCTGCTCCGGCACGTTGAAGGAGTTGACTTGGGTCAGCGTATGTTGCGGTTGCCAGCGATACTCCGCCCGAACCGTGGTGCCCGTATGCAGGATCTTTCCGCGTAGTGAAACGCTTGCGGCGTAGGTATTGCGCGCCGTAAGCCCTTTGCTGGCAACCGCTACAGAGGTTCCTTCGCCTGACTCATCAATTAAGGCCGTGCCCAGGTCATAGCCGAACCACGCCACCAGCGACGGCGTAATCGGCTGCACCAACGACACGCTCACGCCGTGCCCCGAGTAATCCGGCGCGCTCACCGTAAATCTTGCCGTCGTGGGGTCCGCGAGAATCGCCGCAAGAGCGAGGTCCTTGCTATCGAACTCGCCGCTGCCGTTGATCGCCACATTGTCGAGATGGTCGGTGTACGCGGAAATTTGCACCACGCGGCTCCCCAGCTTGCGGCTCACCGAAACCTCGTTGTGACTTCCCTTCGTGCTCAAGGGCCGCCCATTGCCATCGGTTAGCAGACGCAGCGCGGGCTTCAGATGGTCGAGGTCTTCAGACGCCTGCAACTCGCGTCCGGCGGCAAAGCGGTACTCCACCAGCACGCCCGACATTGGCCGCACCGTCAAGCGGACAAACGGCTCGGTAGACAGCCGCGTCGATCGCAACCGCTCCACCTTCAGCAGCGACCCGGCGTCCAGCACAACCATGTCGCCAAACTTGAACTCCTGGGTGCTCGCGAGCCGCATCACCTGCGCGCCGGTTGAATCTCCATAGGCCAGTTCCGGGTGAGTCTGATAACTCGTCACCAGCCGCGTGGTCCCGCCGAAGGGCGAGCGCCGCTCGTATCCGGCGACGATTTCGGCGGACGGAGACACCGGAAACGGCGCTCGCGAGCCCGCGATGTCCGCGCGCAGAATCGCACCGTCGCCGTTCTCGATGGTGCGGTCGACCACCACAATCTGATGCACGCCCCCCTGCCCAAATCCACCGTCGCCGCTGGTCACGCTCACCGCCGCATGGGTCTTGGCGCGGTGCGACGTGTCCGCGCTGGAGGAAACCAGTACCGGCCCATTCGCGTCGTCCACGATCCGCAACAAGGGGCGGTTGGCGGAGGAGCGCAGCGTCCACTTCCAGTCGTCGGCAGGTTCATCCGCGCGGCGCTTCTGCGCGGGCAGCCAGTTCGCCGCCTCGTACAGGGTGTTCATGGTGAGGTTGACGATGGCCTGCGCCCCGGCCTGGAGGCGCACGTTCTGGCGCGATACCGGTAGAAAGAACGCCGCCGACGCACGCAACTGGTAGCGCCCCGGAACGACCGTGGGAATGATGTAACGGCCGTGCATATCTGTGAAAGCGGTGGCGACCGCGCTGGCGTCCGCGGTCAGCAATTGCACCAGCGCGCCCATCTGCGGAACGCCATGCGCATCGCGCACCACGCCCGAGAGCGTCGCGGCGCGAGACACGTCCCAGGGCGAGGCGGACCCCGACCGCGCCAACAGCAGCAGCGACAACGCCAGCATCGTGTACAGACTCGTTCGACTTCGCATTAACCGCGCCCTCGTTCGACTTCGAGCGTTCACGGACCTCGATAAATGTGGAACAGCCATCGCGATACCGTCCTGCGTGGCCTTCTTCCCTGCTCGCGCCGTGGCCCTACTGCTCAACGACGAACGGCGCCGACTGCGCGATGTTTTTCTTCGACACGCTGTCGTTCACCTTGATCGTCACCTGGTACTTGCCCGGTTGCAGACTTGCCAGCGGCAAACTCTTCTCCAGCGTCAACTGGTCGGCATTGGGGTTCAACTTGGCCGCACTCTCTTCGGTGTCCAAAATCTGCTTGTTGGTCGCCATGTCCAGAATCTGGTACTCGATGGTGGCGTTGTTCTGCTTGTTTTCGCCAATCCCGAGATTGTAAACCTGCATCCAGAAGTTTAGATTCTGGCCGCGATGAAAGGTCACAGGCGTGGACACCGTGGCCGGAACGCGCGGGCGAATCCGGGTGTTGCCTATGACGAAGTTGCCCAGGCTCACGTCTTTCGACGGCACGCGTTCCATCAGGTCGGCCAGGATCAAAGACGACGAAGAAAGCTGATCGTCGTCGTACTTGGGCACGTTGACGCTGCGCTTCCATATCCCGATATGGTCGGGGTTGTTCACGTCCTTGATGGCAATCTCGACCTTGTACAGGCCCGGACGCAAGGGCAGCGCCTTCCAGTAGACAGACATCTCGTTCTGTTTACGCGAGAGCAGGTCGCTCGGCGTTTCGACCTTCACTGTCTCCTCGAACGTCTGCACGGCGCGGTGGTTCAGGTTCGAGACCCGCCCCAGAATGTTGACCGTCGCGGTTGCATACCCGTCCTTGTTGCTGAACGTCATGTCCTTGTTGCGAATCTGCAACGTGATCGGAACCATCACCGTATCGTTGGTCAGCTTCACATAGTCGGTGCGCACGTCGAACAGGAAAGGCGGGCCTTTCAGGATGGTCGACTTCGACAGGAACTGGTCGAGGTCGGCAAACTTCACCGGCGGCGGAGCGAAAATCTTGGCAAACGTGTCCAGCCGGTCGAACTGCTTGGACGCCTGCGACGACGAGTTCGGACCTGGACCCAACTGTTCCAACCCGCCGCCTGAAAACCGATCGGCTTGCTTGGCTCTACCCAGGCTTTCATAAAGAGTTTGTCCGGCGCCCGGCGTGTGTTTCAGCGCGTCCTTCTCGGAGCGGTCGAGCGTGGCGTGATAGTCGCCGCACATGCAGGAGTCGACGAACTCGATATCGATGTTGTCGCCCACGCCCTGTAGATAACGGTAGTGCCAGACTTCAAACGGGAAGGTCGACGTGCTTCCGCCGCCCTCTTCAATCGGCCGCTCGTAGTTGCCGCCGGAAGGATGCGAGTCGATGCTGTCCGGCTTGCCGTAGGCGATGTAGATGTGGCCGCGGTCGGTGCGCCAGCCCGGTTTGCCCGCCGCAAAATGCTCGTTGGCATAAGCGATGCGCAGATAGTGCTGCTCGCGGAACTCGTTCTCGGGGGAATCTGGATTCGGATTGCGGCGCAGCCAGAACTGCTCGATGAACTGCTCGCGCTCCTCTTCGTTGGCCAGATGCTTGAACGCGGTGGCCTCTTCGTCGGTGATGATCCAGCGCACGTCCTCATCGAGCCACTTCTTGTCTTCGGGCGAGAGTTCGTGGGTCAGCGCCTTGCGGCGATTGCGCTCGGAGCTGTCGCTCAACCGGCGCTTCAGAGGATCGGGCCGCTCTTCCACAGGCGCGGACTTTTCAACGCCGTCACTGGTCGCGGGGGTCTGGGCCGGAGACTGAGCATGGACGCGTGCTCCTGTCACCCCAGCGGCGCACAGCAGCAAAGACAGCGCAAGGGACACCGCAGTGGATAGGGACGATTGCAAACGCATGGGCCGAACTCCTGTTCCGAAAACGCAATACGGATACGACCCCATTCTATCCCCCATTGCGGGCGTACACAAGGAATTCGGACGACCGTATTTTGCGACCATGTGACCCTCTCCTGCTATCATTCAGAGATCGAGAAACCTGCGCCCGCGCGGCCCTGAACGACTTTTCTTTGCGCCTGTGCTACCGCTGTTACAGCGCAGGGGAACCAAACACGATGCCCCCGCGTATGTCACTTTGCGGGTAGTTGAAGAACGGACGTGTGGGTTGGACGCACGCGCCTAGAGAAAGCTGGAATGAGCCCCAAAAAAATCGCCCTTATTGTTGTGGTTCTCGTCGTCCTTGCCGGAGCGGTCGTCGGGACCATCATTCACGCTCGCAACAGCGTGCTCGCCGTGACGACCGGCAAGGCCACCCGCCAGGACCTGGTTTCCATCGTCAGCGGCACCGGCCAGATCAAGCCCAAGACGTACGTCAACGTGGGCGCGACCGCTTTCGGTCGAATCACGCACCTCTATGTGAAGGAGGGCGACCACGTTAAAGCGGGCACCGTTCTCGCGACGGTTGAGAGCGTGCAGCCGCAGGCCACCGTCTCCGCGCAGCAGGCCAACATCGCCAGCTCCAAGACCGACGTGGACTCTTTTCTAGCCGCCGAAAACACCGCGCGCGCCAACGTCTCCGAGGCCAAGGCCGACCTCGAACAGAAGCGTCTAGACTTCGGTCGCGCCCAGGAGCTTTACCAGTCCAAGCTGATTGCCAAGCAGGACTTCGACTCCAAAAAAGCGGCCTACGACATGTCCTCGGCAACGCTGCAACAGCGCAATGCGACGCTCGCGCAGTCGTTGGCGCAGACCGCGTCCCAGCGCGCCCACGTCACTCAGGCCGTGGCCAATCAGCGCTCTAACTTCGACGCGCTCGACAAGACCATCAGCCGCGCGCCGTTCGACGCGCTCGTCACCAACGTTCCGGTCCGCGAAGGCGAGACCATGGTGGTCGGCATCCAGAACGCGCAGGGTTCGACCATGATGACGCTCGCCGATATGTCGGTCGTCACCGCCGAGGTCAAGGTCGATGAGACCGACATCGTTTTCATTGCGCTGAACCAGCCCGTGGACGTCTCGGTCGATGCACTTCCCGGCCGCGTCTTCAAAGGCCACGTCACCGAGGTCGGCGACCAGGCGCTGCTGCGCACCACTGGCGTCGCCACATCGCAGTCCACCACCGGTACCGAGGACGCCAAGGATTTCAAAGTCGTAGTAACGCTGGACAACGCGAACGCGAACGACGAACTCCGCCCCGGCCTTTCAGCCACCGCGAAGATCACCACCGCGCACAAACCCGATGCTCTCACCATTCCCATCCAGGCGCTGGTGCAGCGCGACCCAGCGGCGGAGCAGGTGCTCTTCAACGACAAAGGCAAGCTCCCGGCGAGCGCGCAAGCCGACACGGCCAACTCGCGCGTCAAGCCCAAACTGGAGCAGGGCGTCTACAAGTTCGAGGACGTCAAGGGAACGTTGCGCGTGAAGTTCGTTCTCGTCACGACCGGGATCACGGGAGCCACGGACATCGAAGTGCTCTCCGGCCTCAAGGACGGCGACGAAATTGTGACGGGCCGCTACAAGGTGTTGCGCACGCTGAAATCCGGCACCGCCGTCAAGCGCGACAACTCGATCCAGACCACGCCCGACGAAGAAGACAAGTCCTAGCGCATCACATTGCAAGGAGCCTTTATGGCCGCTACCGCCACTCCCGTTCCATCCGCTCTCGACGCCAGCGCCGACGGCCCGCGTCCCGGCGACGTCATCGTCACCCACAATCTCTGGAAGACCTACGAGATGGGCGACCAGGAAGTCCACGCGCTGCGCGGCGTCGACATCCGCATCCGCCACAACGAATACGTCGCCATCATGGGGCCGTCCGGCTCCGGCAAATCGACGCTGATGAACCTTATCGGCTGCCTGGACTCACCCACGCAAGGCAAGTACTGGCTCAACGGCCACGACGTGTCGGAACTCAACGACGACGAACTCGCGCGCATCCGCAACAAGGAAATCGGCTTCGTCTTTCAGACCTTCAACCTGCTCGCGCGCGCCACCGCGCTGCACAACGTCGAGCTGCCGCTGATTTACAACGGCACGCCGTCGGTCGAACGCATTGCGCGCGCCAAGGAAGTGCTCGAAAGCGTCAACCTGGGCGAGCGCATGATGCACAAGCCCAACGAGCTTTCCGGCGGCCAGCGCCAGCGCGTCGCCATCGCCCGCGCGTTGGTCAACCACCCCAGCATCATCCTCGCGGACGAGCCGACTGGCAACCTCGACTCCAAAACTTCGGTCGAAATCATGGCGCTGTTCGACGACCTGCACGCCAAGGGCAACACCATCGTCCTGGTCACGCACGAACCCGACATCGCCGAGTTCGCCCACCGTATCATCTCCATCCGCGACGGCTCGGTCGCGTCCGACGGCCCCAGCCACCGCGTCGCTGGCATCCACGAATCGCGGTAGGGCTCGCGCTGGAGCATATTTCCCTGTAGCGGATTAAAGGGATGCCATCTCGACCGGAAGCTTTTCTTGCGCCTGCCTAAAAGCTGTCATCTCGACTGGAGGCGCGTTTTTTGCGCCTGCCACAAAACTGTCATCTCGACCGGAGGCGCGTTTTTTGCGCCTGCCACAAAACTGTCATCTCGACCGGAGGCGCGTTTTTTGCGCCGGTGTGGAGA
>JALYTE010000075.1 GCA_030854435.1 Acidobacteriota bacterium
GACGGGCGCGTGAAGATTTCCGCCGCGTGGCTGCTGGAGCGCGCTGGATTCGTGAAGGGATATGGGAGTGGCCCGGTGCGGATTTCTTCGCGGCACACGCTGGCGTTGACCAATCGCGGCAGCGCGACTTTTGCCGATGTGAGCGCGATGCAACATGAGATTGTTGCGGGAGTGCAGGCGAAGTTTGGCGTGCAGTTGGAGCGCGAGCCTGTGCTTTTGCGGTGATGCGGAATCAATTTCCCCAAACGTTGTCATCTCGACCGGAGGCGGCGTTCTTTACCGCCGCAGTGGCCTCGGCACGCGCCTCCGAAATCCGGGTGTCAGCGCGAAAGCCCGAGACTTTGCAGGAGGCGCTCGCGTTCGGCGTGGAGAACTTCGGAGGCAGGACCTTGCGCTTCGACTTTGCCGTCGCGCAGCAGGACAACATCGGCCTGGAGTTGCAGAGCTTCTTCGACATCGTGAGTGACCGACAGCGCGGGAATATTGTGGTCGTGTAGCCAGGCGCGCATCTCGGGCAGCAACTCGTCGCGCAGCGCGTGGTCGATGCCGTTGAACGGTTCGTCGAGCAGCATGAGCATGCAGCCGGGAGCGGCGAAGGCGCGGGCCAGGCTGACGCGCTGACGCTCGCCGCCGGAGAGATCGCACGGCTTGCGAGAGACTAGATTGTCGATGCGGAAGAGGCGCATGGCCTCTGAAATGAGGTCTTTATTCTGCGCGGTTGAATTGTCCGCACGCGTTCCGAACTCGATATTTTCGCGCACAGTCAGGTGCGGAAACAGCGAAGCATGTTGCGGTGCCCAACGCAGGCCGCGCAAATGGGGCGGTATGCGAGTGGAGGCCTCCTGTAGCGCTAGCCAGTTGCCATCGGGCTGCTGTCGTGAGAACGCAATACCCTTGCACTCTAGCAACCCACATGCGGCGCGTAGCAGCGAGGACTTGCCGCTCCCCGATGGTCCGAAGAGCAGAGTCCACGGCGCGCTGAGTTCGAGGTCTACATCGATGTGGAGCGAGCCGATGCGGCAGTGTACGTCGAGTCGGTGATGGGGTTGCAGATGCGGGTTAGACAAAGCTGCCCTCGCGGCGTGTAGAACTGCGCGCGTAGAGAATCAGCAGCGCGAGGAACGATAACGCAACCAGCCCGAGTGCGGCGCGATTTGCGGCGGCGTAGTTGGCCTCCTGCACCTGGTCGTAGATCGCGATCGACAGCGTGCGGGTGACGCCGGGAATGTCTCCGCCGAGCATCAGTACGACCCCGAATTCGCCGACTGTGTGCGTGAAAGCGAGGACGGCGCTGGCGAGAAAAGCCGCGCGCGAAAGCGGTGCGACGACGCGGCGAAAGACAATCCACGGAGAGGCTCCAAGCACGCGGGCCGTTTCTATAAGCTCTTGGTCCACGCTGGAGAAGCCCGCCACAAGTGGCTGCACGGCGAACGGCAAGCTGAACAGGACCGATCCGATGACAAGCCCCGTGAACGTGAATGCGAGCGGGTGTCCGACGATGCGGATGAGCGCGCGGCCGAAGGCCGTCAATGGGCCTAACCCGACCAGCAGATAGAAGCCGAGCACGGTGGGCGGCAACACTAGCGGTAGGGCGACGGCGGCCTGTACGATGCGACGTGCAACGCCGTGCCCGCTTGCGATCCACCATGCGAGCGGGGTCGCGATCAGCAACAAACAGGCAGTCGTGACACAAGCGAGGCGCAGCGTCAGCGCGATGGCCGAAGAATCCATGCAGCGTCAAGTCTAGCGTGTGTCAGCGCGCTGGTGCGAGACCCAGCTTGAGCAAGTTCGCCTGCACCGCATCGCTGGTCAGCCAACGCAGAAAGTCATGCGCGAGGCCGCGATTGGGAGAGGCCTTCATCACCACGGCGCATTGACGGATTTCGGGGTACGCCACGGCCGGAATGCGAACGTAACTGCCCACTTCCTGAAAGTGCGGCGAGGTGGCGATGGTCAGCGAAATCAGCGCGGCCTGCGCGTTTCCGGACTCCGCAAACTGAGCCGCGCCGGAGATATTTTCCGCGACCACGAGTTTGTCTTTCAGCTTCGGTAGCAAACCCAGTTTGGTCAACGCCGCCACGGCGGCGCGGCCGTAAGGTGCGTGAAGTTCGTTCGCGATCGCAAGCTTTTGCAGGTGCGCATCGGAAAGGCTGTCGTTGTTGAGCGGCTGTAGCGGCGAGTCCTTGCGCGCCCACAGCACCAGCGCGCCTCGCGCGTATGCAGTTGGTGCTTTCTCGTCTGTTAATTTTGCGGCAACGAGTTTTTCGGGAAAGCTGTAATCGGCGGCAAGGAAGAGGTCCTGGGGCGCGCCGTTTTCCAACTGCTGTTCAAGCGTCGCCGACGATCCGTAGGACACGGTCAGTTTCGCGCCGGTCGCATGTTCGTAGGCCTCGACCAGCGTCGGCATCACGGTTTGCAGGTCGGCGGCGGCGGCGATCCGAAGCTGCTGCTGCTTGGGCTGTTGCGAATGACCCGAACAAGTCGCGACAAACAGAAGCGTCAGCGCGGCGAGCGGAAGGCGTTGCCGCAGGGCTTTACGGTAGGCTAGAGAAACACATGAGCGAACGTTCACACATGCTTCGATGCACCGGATGCGGTGCGAGGATTGCCGGCGAGCGCGCGCGCAGCAATTTTCGTTGCGCTGAGTGCGGCGACCTGTTCGAGGTCGTGTATCCGTGGAGCGCAGCGTGGGGAGGCGGGCTTGAGGCTGGCTTCAGACCGAACGCAGGAGCGCTGCGGCATCTGTGGCAGGAGCGCCGCACCTCGACGTTAGCCGTCGATCAGAGCGGCGTCTGGCGCTTTCGCGATCTGCTGCCGATTGTCAACGAAGACCAAGTGGTCACGCTGCGCGAAGGCAACACACCACTGTACGAACTGCCGCGCAGCGCGAAGGCGTTGGGGTTGAACTGGCTGCTGGCGAAACATCAAGGGATGAATCCAACGGGATCGTTCAAGGACACGGGCATGACCGCCGCGCTGTCGGTCGCCGTGTCGCGAGGGTTCGAGTGGGTGGCGTGCGCGTCCACAGGAAACACTTCGGCGGCGATGGCGGCGTATGCGGCGCGCGCGGGATTGCGCAGCGTGGTGCTGATTCCGGAGGGCAAAATTGCATGGGGAAAACTGTCGCAGTCGATGGACTACGGCTCGACGACCATCCAGCTTCGCACCGATTTCGACGGCTGCGTGCGGGTGCTCGCGGAGATTGTCGAACGCGCTCCGGTGTACTTGCTGAACTCCGTGAATCCGTACCGGCTGGAGGGCCAGAAGACGCCCGCGTTCGAGCTTCTGGAGCAGACCGAGTGGCAGGTGCCGCACCACATTATCGTCCCCGGCGGCAACCTCGCGAACTGCTCGGCGCTGGGCAAAGGCTTCGCGGAGATGAAGCACCTCGGCTTCACGAATCGCGTTCCGAAGATCAGCGTCATTCAGGCGGAGGGCGCGAACCCGCTCTACCGCGCGATGCAGGCCAACGGCGGCGAAAGCCTTGAGGCGGTCACGGCGGACACACGAGCTTCGGCGATTCGCATCGGCAATCCGGCGTCGTGGAAGAAGGCTGTGCGGGTGTTGCGCGAAACCGGCGGAACCTGCGAGCAGGCGACTGAGCAGGAGATTGCGCTGGCCAAAGCGGAGATCGGCGCGGAAGGCATCGGCTGCGAACCCGCGTCGGCAGTGACGCTCGCAGGGCTCAAGAAGCTGGTCGCGCGCGGTTTTGTTGGGTCGGAAGAGACGGCGGTATTGCTGCTGACGGGACACACGCTGAAGGACCCGGAGTACACCATGCTCTACCATCGCGGCGAGCTTTTGAGCGCGGCTGAAATGGCGGGTGCGACGTCGGACGAACGAGCGCAACACGCGCAGTTGCGGCGCGAGCCAGTTGTGCTGGACGCTAACGCCGATGCCGTGCTGCGGATACTCGACGCCGCAATGCCAGCCGGACAACCCGCATGAGCGCGGGCGCGTTGAAGCTGGTTCTGCCCGCGACCTCCGCGAACCTGGGGCCGGGGTTCGATGCGGTCGGTTTGGCAATGTCGCTGTATTTGACGGTCGAGGCTGAAACCGCAGCGGAGTTTTCGATTGCGGTAACGGGTCGCGATGCCGCATTGTGCGGGGCGATTGAACGCAATCTCATCGTCGAAACCTATCGCGAAATTCTGCTTGCAGCAGGGAAGCCTGTGACACCGCTCGCGCTCAAGCTGCACAATGAGATTCCGCTGGGCATGGGTTGCGGGTCGAGCGCTGCGGCGTTGCTGGCGGGCGTTGCGCTGGCCGATCAGTTCGGTGATTTGCAGCTTGGCGACGCTGGAATTGTCACTGAGGCGAGCCGCCGCGAAGGCCATCCGGACAACGTGGCAGCCTGCTGGCATGGCGGCTTTACGGTGTCGGCGATGACCGAAGCCGGGGTGCAAGTCGCGACGTTTGCGGGCAATCCCGATTGGCGACTGCTGCTGGCAATGCAACCGGTTTCTCTGGCAACGAAGGACGCTCGCGCGCTGCTGCCCGAGTCGTACTCGAAGGCCGACGCGGTTTTTAATGTTCAGCGTGCGGTTTTGCTGGTGGCCGCATTCGCGCAGGGGAGACTTGATCTCCTCGCCGCGGCGATGCAGGACCGGTTGCATCAGCCGTATCGCCAAGAGGCTTGTCCGTTGCTGAAGGCGCTATTGTCGCTGAACGGAGAGCGGGGAATCGCGGGCGTGGCGCTGAGTGGGGCGGGGCCTTCGGTGCTGTTGGTGTTGAACGACGATGCCGACGAGGAAGACGCAATACGACGGGCGCGTAAGTTTGCGGGAGATGGTGTGGAGTTACTTTCGCTGCGCATCGCCGGAGCGGCCGTGCGAAAAGTTGAATGAGGAAGGGTTTTCGACGACGCTGTTGCCTTTGTTTTTCTTTCTGTCATTCCCGGAGGGAACCTGCTGTCTTCCGAAGTTGAATGCACTCCGCTTTTTCTCCAGCTTAGGAAAAACAACCAGCCTCCCGGTTTTCCGCCCCCAGCACCGTTTTGCACAGCCGCGCATCTATTATTAGGGGCGCACTGAACGACACGATGTGCGCGGAGGGAGATCGACATGGCAGGACAGTTTGTGACCGAGGTAAACGACGCCGACTTTGAGAAGCAGGTATTGCAGTCCGAGACACCCGTGATGGTGGACTTCTGGGCAGCGTGGTGCGGACCTTGCCGCGCGCTGGCGCCGGTCGTCGACCAGGTCGCGACCGAGAACCAGGGCAAGCTCAAGGTCATGAAGATGGACGTGGACAAAAACACCTCCACTCCCGGCCGCTATGGCATCCGTGGCATTCCGGCGCTGTTGATTTTCAAGGGCGGCAAAGTCGCCGAGCAGATCGTCGGCTTCGTTCCCAAGGAACAGATCGACCAGACGCTGAGCCGTGTGTTGACCGCAAGCCCCGTCGTCAACGCCTGAGATTCCGTGCGGAATGTGGGCCCGCGAACGGGCTTCGCGGGCCTTTCTGTGTCTGCTCCGGGTGCTAGACTGAGGGCAAATGTTGGAGTGGATACTCTTTCACGGGATCGTTGTCGCGTTCTTCATTCTTGCGAACAGCTTCTTTGTGGCCGCGGAGTTTGCGCTGGTCAGCGTGCGCGAAACCCGCATGGAGCAACTGGTCGCGCTGGGGCGACCCGGCGCTCGCACCGTCCTCGAACTCAAACACAACATCGACGAGTTTCTGCCCGCCGTGCAGTTCGGCGTGACGCTGGCCGCGCTCGCGCTGGGCGGCATCGGCGAGCCGGCAATAGCTGATGTCATTCTGCGCGGCCTGGGACATTTGACCTGGGTCCCCGGCGCGCAGGCCCACGCGATGCTCTACGCGCACACGCTGGCGGTCATCGTTGCGTTTGCCATCATTACCTACTTTGAAGTGCTGCTCGGCGAACTGGTGCCGAAGTCGCTGGCCTTGCAACGGGCCGAGCGGATTGCACTCGCGGTGGCCGGACCGATGGACGCGTTTATCCGCATGACGCGTCCCCTGATCAAAGTGATGAACGTTTCCGCGACGCTGGTATTGAAGCTGTTCCGCGCGCCGCTGCGAGGCGAGAGTGGCGTGCATTCGCCCGAGGAGTTGAAGTTGCTCGCCACCGCGACACGCCGCGTGGGCTTGCTGCCGAAGTTTCAGGAAGAAATGATCCATCGTGCCATCGAACTCAATCATGTCGTGACGCGCGAAATCATGACGCCGCGCGGCAAGATATTCTCGCTGCCCGCGGACATGCCTCTCGAACTCGCCAGCGCGCGCATCATCGACGAGCAGCACTCACGCATTCCGGTGTTCGACGCGAGCCGCGGGCCGGAGCACATCATCGGCGTCGTGTACTCGAAGGACGTGTCGCGGCTGATGCACTTTCGCAGCGTCAGCCAGGGGCTGGGCGGCAAGGAGCGCTCCGGCATCACGCTGCGTCAAGTGATGCGCGACATGCTGGTTGTTCCCGAAACCAAGCTGGCCGTCGACTTGCTCCAGGAATTCCAGGAACGCCGCAGGCAGATTGCCATCGTGGTCGACGAGTTCGGCTCGACTGTCGGCCTGGTGACGGCCGAGGACGCGCTGGAGCAGATTGTCGGCGAGTTGGAAGACGAGTTCGACATTGGCAGCCACATTCCCGTGCCCGCAGCGGACGGTGGTCTGTTGCTCGACGGCAGCGCAACGCTTCGCGACCTCGCCACGCAACTGCGTTGGAAGCTGCCACGGACGGCCGGCGTGGAGACGCTGGCGGGTCTGCTGCTGGCGAAGTTGGGACACATTCCCGAGGTTGGCGAAACCACCGAGTTTGCCCATCGCCGCTTCATTATTGCGGAGATGAACGGCATGCGCATCGCGCGCGTCCGCATTGAGGAGTTGGCGCAGGATCCCCATCGTGAGCCAATGCCCGTTCCGGCGGCAGGCCGTTGATGGCCGCGGAAACGAAGCCGGGGCGTCAGGCCGCGCTCACGATTGCGCGCCGAGTAGCGACCACGCTTCCCGTCCTGTGGGTCGTGGTGACGGTCGTTTTTCTGCTCATCCATCTGGTCCCCGGCGACCCCATTGTGCAGATGCTCGGCGAAGGCGCGACCGCCGCGGACGTTTCGACGCTACGCCACGCCTACGGGCTGGACGCCCCTTTGGGCGAGCAGTACATGCACTACTGGCGCGGCATCGCACACGCCGACCTGGGGCAGTCGCTGCGCCTCCACGATTCGGTGTTGCGGCTCATTTTGCAACGCTATCCGTACACCCTCGCACTCACGTTGGGCGCGCTGCTCATCGGCGTCGGCCTGTCGATTCCGGCAGGCGTGATCTCCGCTCGCCACCGCAATCGCTGGACGGACCGCTTCATCGGTGTCGGTAGCCTGGTAGGTCTTTCGTTTCCAAACTTCGCTCTGGGGCCGATTTTGATTCTCGCATTTGCGATCGGTCTGGGCTGGTTGCCCGTTTCGGGAGCGGGTACCGGCGCAGCGGATTTTCTGCGCCATTTGATTCTGCCGTCCATCACGCTGGGCCTCGGCCTTGCGGCTGTCCTGACCCGCATGGTGCGCACTTCCATGCTCGAAGAAATGGGGCAGGACTATATTCGCACCGCGCGGGCGAAGGGGCTTTCCGAGCGCAGAGTGGTGTACCGCCACGCCCTTCGCAACGCGCTTAATCCGGTGCTGACGGTGATCGGTCTACAGTTCGGCTCATTGCTCGCGGGCGCGATTGTGACGGAGACGATCTTCAGTTGGCCCGGCTTGGGTAGGCTCACGCTCTCTGCCATCTCGAACCGCGACTACGCTCTGGTTCAGGGCTGCATTCTGGCCATCGGCCTGACCTACGTCGCGATCAACCTGCTGACCGACGCGGCCTATGCGATCGCCGACCCGCGTCTGCGGCGATGAGGTCGACGGCCAGCGGAAGGATCCGAGGCTCGAGGCGTCCCTCGCCAGGTATACGCGGCCGCACTTCACAGGTAGCGAGAAGCGCGGATTGCGCAATCAGCGCAAACGCTGGTACGCGATGCTGACAGCAAATGCCAACAAAGGGGACAACGTGCCCCTTTTCTACTCGGCGCACACAACCAGTTCAACGGTCTTTCCTTTGACGCGGGCCCGTATTTCCAGCGTTCCGCCCAGGGCGCGGACGTAGCTGTCGAGGTTGCCGATGGTGATGCTGCCCCGTTGTTCAATCTTGGAGACCGTGCCCTGACCGCCCCGCATACGCCGGGCAACGTCGGCCTGAGTCTCACGCAGTTCCTTTCGCAATTGGTGTAGCGAAATGCTTTGAATCAGTTCTTCACTCTCTTTGGCGATGCGTGCTTTACGTTCCGGGCTGAAGTTGGCGGTGAGTTCTGCAAATTTGCGGGCCATAGTCAATCTCCTTCGGGGCACTTTCGCTCGCGTTCGAGTTCGAGCAGATGTTGCGCGTACAGGGCTTCGGCTTTGGGTATGTTGACTTCGTACCAGCGCGCGTCCCCTGTTTTGTGGCCGCCGATGAGCAGCAGGGCGGTGCGGAGCGGGTTGAACGCGAACAGGATGCGGATTGGTTCTCCGGCCTGCTGTACGCGCAGTTCCTTGAGGTTGGGTAGCTTGGAGCCTTTGAGGGTATCCACCTGCGGACGTCCCAGTGCGGGGCCGAACAAGCTGAGGGCGTTGACATGTTTTGCGTCGGCGTTCTGCTCGGCAGCGGCAAGGTCGTTCCACCATGCGCCGAACTCATCGGTGAACTCGACCTCGAATGTCACAAATTTGATTATTCCAATAAGGAATAATTCTGTCAAGTGCTTGATGCCGTTTGCCGACCATTGCTGCAATAAAAGCAAAATGGCGTGTCACTACAATGGTTACAGCCCAACTCCGAGCCGCGTGCGGGGGTCAAGGTAGTCGCGCAAACCGTCTCCGATAAAGTTAAAGGAAAGCACGCACAACATTACCGCAACTGCCGGGAAAAAAACGAGATGCGGTGACTCGAAAAGGTGCGAGCGGGCATCGTTCAACATCGCCCCCCAGGTCGCCGTCGGAGGTTGGACACCCAGACCGAGAAAGCTGAGCGTCGCCTCCGCCAGCACCGCCGCCGCCATTCCAACAGCGGCCTGCACGATCAGCGGTTGCAGAATGTTGGGCAAGATGTGCCGAGCGAAAAGGCGTAGATTCCCCGCGCCGAGCGAGCGCGCGGCCTGCACAAACTCGCGTTCTTTCATCGCCATTACCTGCGCCCGGACCAGGCGCGCGTAGTTCACCCAGCCGGAGAGTGCGAGAGCGAGAATCAGGTTGCCCAGACTTGGCCCCAGAAACGCCACAAACGCGACCGCCAGCAGGATTCCAGGCAGCGCGAGAAAGGCGTTGGTGACGTAGATGTTGACCACCGTGTCGGTCGCGCCGCCGAAGAATCCAGCCGCCCCGCCCAGCACCAGCCCCAGCGCGAGCGAGATGGCCACGACGGACACCGCGACGGTCAACGACACGCGAGCGCCATAAATCGTCCGGGAAAGGATGTCGCGCCCCAACTCGTCGGTACCGAACCAGTGGCCGTGCGAGGGCGGCACAAGTCGAGCTGCAAGATCGAGTTGCGCCGGATCGTGTGGCGCGATCCAGGGAGCAAGCAGGGCCGTCAGAATAAATCCGAATAAAAGCACGCCGCCGGCCGCAGCCATCGGCTGGTTCCGCATCCAACGTGTGATGTTTTCTCTTCTTTCGTTTACCAATCCTGCGGCCCGCAGTCGATCCGATGTGTCGGATAGCACCATGCTACACGCGCCCGAAAACTTGTCATCCCGTGCGAAGCCTGTCGCGATCTTATCGTCCCAGAGGACGGATTGCCTCATTACAAGACGTTATTGTCTTTTTGATATTTTTAAGCATAGCGTGCAGGAGTGTTCATGAAGCTGAAGAATGAAAAGGCGGTCGTCTGCGGAGCAGGCGGCTTTATCGGCGGCCATCTGGTCAAACACCTGATTTCAAAAGGTGTCGGCGTTATACGCGCGGTCGATGTCAAGCCTCTCCACGAGTGGTACCAAGCGTCGGACGGCGTCGAAAATCTATCCCTGGACCTGAAGGACGCGGCCCACTGCATCACCGCCGCCCAGGGTGCGACGACGGTCTATCAACTCGCCGCCGACATGGGCGGCATGGGCTTCATCGAGAACAACAAAGCGCTCTGCATGTTGAGCGTGTTGACCAATACGCACATGCTGATGGCGGCGCGCGCCGAGGGCGTTGGGCGCTTCTTCTATGCGTCGTCCGCCTGCGTTTACAACGGCGAAAAGCAGACCCACGCCGACGTTGTCGCGCTCAAGGAATCGGACGCCTATCCCGCGCTGCCGGAAGACGGTTATGGCTGGGAAAAGCTGTTCAGTGAGCGCATGTGCCGCCATTTTGAAGAGGACTACGGTTTGATTTGCCGGGTGGCGCGCTATCACAACGTCTATGGGCCGCTTGGCACTTGGAACGGCGGTCGCGAGAAGGCCCCGGCGGCGATCTGCCGCAAAGTGCTGGAAGCCCAAAAAAGCGGTCTGCACGAAATCGAAATTTGGGGCGATGGACATCAGACCCGCAGCTTTATGTACATCGACGACTGCGTGCAAGGCACGCGCGCGATCATGGAGAGCGACATCGACGAGCCGATCAACCTCGGGTCAAGCGAGCTTGTGACTATCAATCAGCTTGTGGATCTGGCCGAGGACATCGCGGGCGTCAAGCTGAAGCGCAACTACAACCTCAGCGCGCCCAAGGGCGTCAACGGACGCAACAGCGACAACACGCTGATCCTCGAAAAGCTGGGCTGGGAGCCGTCGATTCGTCTCCGCGACGGACTGAAGCGTACCTACGACTGGATCGCGGGCGAGATGGCTTCCGGGGCGAGAGGGATATAGGTATGGGGCCGCCGAACGCAGAGAACCGGACGATTCTGGGCATCCGGTTTTTCCAGGGAACTGCGGCGGCTGCGGTCGACAGGATGAGCCAGGGCGGGCTGCTGGTGGTCCCGGCTGCTCCCGCTTTGAAGGACCTCGAAACCGACGCGCGATATCGCGAGGCGTTGTTGAACGCCGATCTTGCCATCACCGACTCCGCGTTCATGGTGCTGGTTTGGAACTTCATCGAGAAGGACACTTTGGCGCGTCTTTCCGGACTCGAATATCTCCGCGAGTTGCTGGGCCGCGCCGACGTACGACGCGCCGGCAATACGCTGTGGGTAAAGGCCGGTGAGGCAAGCGCGGCGCGCAACGTCGCGTGGCTGCGTGAGCAGGGAATCGATGTCCCCGGAGAATGTGTCTACCTCGCGCCGATGTATGGAGAGGAGATCGACGATCCCGCCCTGCTCGCTCTGCTCGAACGTCTCCGGCCGCAACACGTCATCGTCACGGTCGGCGGAGGCACTCAGGAGCGGCTGGGGCTGTATCTCAAGCGGCGGCTCTCCTATCGTCCTTCGATCCACTGTATCGGCGCGGCGATCGCGTTTCTGAGCGGCGACCAAGTGCGTATTCCGGTGTGGGCCGACAAGCTGTATCTGGGCTGGCTGTTTCGGTCGCTGTCCGAGCCCGCGCGTTTTATTCCGCGCTATTGGGCGGCGCGCAAACTGCTCGTCTTGATGCGGCGCAGCAGGTCGAGGCTTCCGGGCGAAAGTGCCCGGCCTCAACCCGAGGGCCGATAATATCCAATTCGACGATGGTGATCGCCACGGAGCCGAAGGCCCGTTTTACACCAGCCTGCGGCCACACCCCAGGTTTCGGTCCGCAGAAAAGCCGCGACATCGTGATTTGGCTCGTACGCGGAGACCTTTGACCTGAGCCAATGCGTTTGCTATAACTGGAGAAGGGCAAGCCCGCAGCCACCCGGCTGCCAATCGTGACGCCCGCTGATCCTGAGTAGCTCAATGGCAGAGCATTCGGCTGTTAACCGAAGGGTTGTAGGTTCGAGTCCTACCTCAGGAGCCATAACATTCTGAGAGACTTAGCTCAATTCGCTAAAACGTCCAACCCCACAGAAACCCCACAAAGGTTCTTCCAGCTCAAAAGAACGTTCGCGAGATCTGGATCGAGTGGAATTTCATCTTTTGAGTCATCGGTCTTGCATTCACCGATTCTTCGGCAGACCGCACCTTCAGACACGAGCATGGTTCTGGCACTGAAGTTGATCCGTTCCCATGTCATCGCCAGGATCTATGAGATCCTCAGACCGGTCGCCATCGCAAGGATGAACGTGGTTTTGTAGGGATATTTAATCAAGGCGATGATCTCCACGAACTCTCAGCGGTCAGAATTCCACGGCGCTTGAGACGCTTCGAAATTTCTTTCACCTTCGCGCGACCCATCGAATTCTCCGTTGTGAGCTTCCACAACCGAGATCTATCTGGTTCCGGCTCCCGCTGGAACGGGGAAATGGCAGCGTAGTTGTGTCCGGGAAAGTTATCTCGACTTGATGCCCGCGGTCGGCTCTTTATGCCGCGCCTTTGACAGTGTGAGAAGATCCGACGGCGACTGGATATCAGCTCGGGTGCAGGACGGCGGCATAAGCGGATGAATCCGTGCCATCATTTCGTTCGCCTCCGTGGTCACGATGGCGAACGACTGGAGCCAATGGCGCTGCCCATCTTTCCATGCGTCCCAAACGCCAGCGGCAAACGGTTTCATCTTCCTTTCAATTGAAGATGAGACCGGCATCTCGAACGCGATCATCGACCCGGAGCTATACGAGCAGAACCGCCGTCTCGTCACATACGCTCGATTCCTCTTGGTGGAGGGAATTCTTCAGAACGTCGATAAGGTCATCCACATCCGGGCGCGGCACATTGAAGAGCTCAACGTCACAGCCGCCCCAACACAATCCCACGACTTCCACTAACCGGCAGCCGACAGAAAAGACCCGTGTTTTGACGCGGCTGTTCCACTCGAGCGGGAGTAGCTACCGTAACAGCGCAGGTTGCTTCCTCCGGACCGGCGGCCCAGGCCTGCGAAGATAGGGATATGCGGCCATGAATCGTCAGTGTCAGGAAGGCCGCTGTAGGATAAACCTCGCTGTGCTTCGGGCCGGACGCGATCTA
>JALYTE010000085.1 GCA_030854435.1 Acidobacteriota bacterium
CCGCCGTTTTCCTTCGACATCTTTGCCGAGCGCTCCAGCAAACGCGAGTGCAGATAGAACACGTCGCCGGGATACGCCTCGCGGCCCGGAGGACGGCGCAGCAGCAGCGAAATCTCGCGGTACGACGCCGCGTGCTTGGACAGATCGTCGTAAATAATCAGCGCATGCTTTCCGTTGTCGCGAAAGTATTCGCCCATCGCCGTCGCGGCGAACGGCGCGAGATATTGCATCGGAGCAGGCTCGGAAGCCGTCGCCGCCACCACGATCGTGTAAGCCATCGCACCATAGCTTTCGAGCGTCTGCACGACCTGCGCGACCGACGACCGCTTCTGCCCAATCGCACAATAGATGCAGATCAAATCGTTCTTCGCGGAATTGATAATCGTATCGAGCGCCACCGCCGTCTTGCCCGTCTGGCGGTCGCCGATCAGCAACTCGCGCTGTCCGCGCCCAATCGGAATCATGGTGTCGATGGCCTTGATGCCAGTCGCCATCGGCTCAGTCACGGACTGACGCGCGATCACGCCCGGAGCGAGGCGTTCGACAGGCAGTGAATGCGGAGTATCGATCGGCCCCTTGTCGTCGATGGGCGCGCCCAGCGCGTTCACCACGCGGCCAATCATCGCCTCGCCCACCGGCACGGACATAATTTTTCCGGTGCGCTTGACCTGATCGCCTTCCTTCAACTCGCTGTAGTCGCCCAAAACCACGGTGCCGACCTGGTCTTCATCGAGATTCATCGCCAAACCGAAGATGCCGTGCGGGAACTCGACGAGCTCGCCCGCCATGACCTTGTCGAGCCCGTGGACGCGCGCGATGCCGTCGCCCAGAGTGATGATCGTGCCCACCTCATCCACCTGGATGCGCTGCTCGTAGTTCTCAATCTGCTGGCGAAGCAGTTCGGTAATTTCGTTTGCCTGAATCTTTGCCATGCTCTTCCTTTTCTTCCGTTCCCAAACTTGTCTGCTGCGTCCGAGTTACGCTCTCGCGGCGATCAATCTCTGCTTCAGTTGCTGAATCTGCGCGCGCACCGAGCCGTCGTACACCGTCGATCCGATGCGCACCACCGCGCCGCCCAGCAAGGCAGCGTCCTCGCGATACGTCGCGCGCACTTGTTGCCCATCGGCCAGCTTCGCGACTTGCCGCTCCAGCAGCGCGCGATTGCCAGCGTCGAGCGGATGCGCGCTCACAATCTCCGCTTCCATCAGGTTGGACGCTTCATCGGCAAGCTCATGGTAGGCAGAAAGAATATCGCCCAGCTCATGCAGCCGACCGTGGTGCGTGATCAACGCCAGAAAGTTTCGCACCGCGGGAAACATGCCGCTGCGTCCGGCGATCGCGTCCAGCACCTTCAACTTCTGACCCTCGACAACCGACGGGTCCTCAAAAATTTCACGCATCTCGGCGCTGCCCTCGAACGTCGCGGCGAAGTCTTGAAGCTGCGCCTCCACGACTTTCGAATCGAGCTTCTGCGCGGCGGCGACAGAGGCCAAAGCGCGGGCGTAGCGGGAGTCGACGATCGCCATCAGTTCTGCCCTCCCTTGTCGCCGCCCAGCCGATGCGCAAAGCTCTCAATCAGCAAACGGTCGGTCTCCGCGTTGATGACCAACTTGCGCACCGCCTGCTCGATGGCAAGCTCCGCCGCATACTGCTGAATCTGGCGTTGCGCGTGCGTCGTCGCGGCGGCGATTTCCTGTTCGGCAGCGGCCAGAATCTTGGCCTTCTCTTCCTCGATGTTGGCTTTGATGCGCTGCTGGTCGCGCGCCGAATCGGCTTCGGACTGCGCGCGCATCCCCGCAATTTTCTCGTCCAACTTCGACAGCCGTTCTTCCACCTTGCTCAGTCGCGCGGTCGCTTCTTCAGTCGCCGTTCGCGCATCGACCAGGCTCTTCTGAATGTCGGTGTTGCGTTTGCGAAAAGTTTTGGGCAGTGTCTTCAGTAAAACGAAGCCGACCGCTATTGCCAGCACGACGAAGTTGAACAGCGTGAACGCCGTCGCCGCGGCCTCGGGCTTCATGCCCAGCGCGGCACCCAGCTTGACGACCATCGGCGAATGGAGATAGGCCGCGTTCTCGTCCTGCTCTTCGGCGCTCTTCTCCGGGACCTCGGCTGCCGGCGTGGTCTGCTCGCCGCCTTGCGAAACTTTCTGTGCCGCCGCAGGTTCCTGCGCATGAACGCGCACGCCACAGGGAAAGGCCAGCGCAACAAGCAAGGCTGCGAGAGAAAAACGCCCTGACATTTTGTGCGTCACTGGCGAGCCTCCGTCACGTTGCCGCCCTTCGGCAAGACCGCCCGCAAAATCTGGTCGCTCAACATTTCCGTCGCGGTTTCAATCTGCAGACGCGCCAATACAATCGAGTCCTCGATCTGTTTTCGCCCCGACCGCACCTGCTCCTGCGCAGCGCCGCGCGCCTGTTGAAGCGCGGCATCGCGCTCTATGTTCCACTGCTGCAACAGACGCTCTCGCGCCGCCAGCACGTCGGCCCGCGCCGCGCGTAGCTTGTCTTCGTAAACCTGGGTCTCGGCTTCGGCAGCGGAAATCGCCGCCCGAGCCTGTTCGATCGCGCCGCTGGTGCGGGCGCGACGTTCCGCCAGTGTCTTCTCCAGCGGACGGCGCACCAACACGCCGTAGAGCGCCACCAGCAGGATGAAAAAGATCATCGTCGGCACAGAGCCGAGCACAAGACCGCCGAGTTGATGCACTATTTCCATGAATTTATCAGGGCAAAACGGAGGGCAACGGCGAGGCCGTAGCCCGAGTCATGCGTCCGCGCGGAAGCTTACGCAATGAAGGAAATGCAGGCGTTGTTACCTCTCAGTTGTAACAAACGCCTCTGTGGAGTGTCAAAAGTCCAATGGCGATAAGCGTGTCAATGGGGCGATAAACGCCTACGATTATAGGCCCCCGCCGCACATCTTTTTTTTCGCATCGCCTCGCGAAGGTGTACCATTGGCTTTACCACCCGAGACCCGATTCCGGGTCGTGCAGGCCGCGTGACAAGGGACACCACCTCCGCTCCCAGGTCAGGCGGCCTGTACTAATTAATTCTAAGCCGCCGTTTTTTCCGCCGTTTCCTCCCGTGCCAGAAACCGCCGGTAGCGATGCAGCAACGACGCCGGTCCCGTCACTCTCACATACAGCAAATTGCCCTCGAATCGTTGCCGTTCAAGGGTCGCCCCGCGTTCCAGCGCGGCGATCACGCGCCCCTCGGACTGCGGAATGCGAAAGTTCGCCGTGGTCAGAGGATCGGCCACCAGCGCCGCGTCAATAGCGGCCAGCAG
>JALYTE010000088.1 GCA_030854435.1 Acidobacteriota bacterium
CGCCAACACCGCGCTCGACCTGCTCGGCCAAGCGCGCCTTTGGCTCAGCTACGCGGGTGAAATCGAAAGTGCAGGCCGCGACGACGACGCGCTCGCATACCTCCGCAGTGATCGAGAATTTCGTAACTTCCTGCTCGTCGAGCAGCCCAACGGCAACTATGCCGCCACCATGATGCGCGAGTTTTTCTTCGACTCCTGGCACAGTCTGGCGCTCACAAAACTCAGCCGCTCCACCGACCCTCGCATCGCCGAGATCGCCGCAAAATCGCACAAGGAAGTGGCCTACCATCTGCGCCGCAGCTCCGACCTCGTCGTCCGCATGGGCGACGGCACACCACTCAGTCGGCAACTCACTCAAACGGCTGCCGACACACTCTGGCCCTTCACCGGCGAGATGTTTACCAGCGATGCCGTCGACGCCGAAGTCGCTGCCACCGG
Organism: Acidobacteriota bacterium; assembly: GCA_030854435.1. Lineage (GTDB taxonomy): Bacteria > Acidobacteriota > Terriglobia > Terriglobales > Acidobacteriaceae > Granulicella. Next base: position 439 of record JALYTE010000088.1, read on the forward strand.
CGAAGGCTTCGATCCGAGCGCTCTTCGAGCCGAATGGCAGGAGTATGTTGCAAAGGTCTTCAGAGTTGCGACACTTCAGCTTCCTCCAGCGGACGCGTGGATGCAAAAGGGCGGGAAGCAGGGCATCCACACCGAACATCTCGGTTTTCTCCTGGCCGAAATGCAAGTCGTTCACCGCGCGCATCCCGGAGCACAGTGGTAAACAGGAACTCAATGACCAGGACTCTACCCACACCCGAAGCTGTAACAGGCCGCCCCACCATCGACCAACTCTGGGCGTGGCTCGCGGACGTGCCCGACCCCGAAATCCCCGCGGTTTCCATCGTCGACCTCGGCATCGTGCGCGACGTTGCCTGGAGCGAAGCCGACGCGGACACGGCCATCGTCACAGTGACGCCGACCTACTCCGGCTGCCCCGCGACCGCGGTCATCCGCGAGCAAATTCGCACCGAGCTGCTCCATCATGGGGTCGAGCGAGTGGAGCTGCGCATTCAACTCTCCCCCGCCTGGACCACGGACTGGCTCACCGAACGCGCCAAACAAAATCTGCAAGCCTACGGCATCGCGCCGCCGCTGGAACGCGCCGACAAACCGGGCGACGCCCTGTCCGCGAGCCTCGTTGTGCTCGGCCAAGGCGCGCATCAGCCCCGCCTCGCCTGCCCGCGCTGCGGCTCGACCCACAACGAAACCATCAGCCGCTTCGGTTCCACGCCCTGCAAATCGCTCCACCGCTGTCTCGATTGCCTGGAACCCTTCGACCACTTCAAATGCCACTAATACCATGAGCCAATTCCACTCTCTACGCGTCGCCAACCTGACCAACGAAACCCGCGACGCCATCGTGGTCACCTTCGACGTGCCCGAAGAGCAGCGCGAATCCTTTCGCTTCACCCCCGGCCAGCACCTCACGCTGCGCGCAAATTTCGAGGGCGAAGAAATTCGCCGCTCCTACTCCATCTGCTCAGCCCCCTTTGAAGGCCAAGTGCGCGTGGCCATCAAGCGCGTGCAGGACGGCTTGTTTTCCACCTGGGCCAACTGCGAATTGCGCCCCGGCCATGTGATCGAATGCATGGAACCCTCGGGCCACTTCAGTGCCACGCTCTTTCCGGAATCCGAACGTCACCACGTCGCATTCGCCGCAGGCAGCGGCATTACACCCGTGCTGTCGATCCTCAAAACCGTGCTGAAGGAAGAACCGCGAAGCCGCTTCACTTTGGTCTATGGCAATCGCGCATCGTCCTCGGTCATCTTCAAAGAAGAGCTTGAGAATCTCAAGGACACCTATCTCGACCGCTTCAATCTGGTCTTCATCCTGAGCCGCGAACATCAGGACATCGACCTCTTCAACGGCCGCATCGACCGCGAAAAATGCGACCAGCTTCTGAGCCAGTGGATCGACCCGGCAGACATCGACGCCGCATACATCTGCGGCCCGCAGAGCATGATGCACGACGTCTCCGAAAGCCTTCAAGCCCACGGCATCGCCAAGGACAGCATCAAAATGGAGTTGTTCGGAACGGCGACACAAGTTCCGCGCAAGCCACGTGTCCTCACGCACGCGGGCGAGCAGGAATGCAATGTGACGGTCATTCGCGACGGCCTTCGCCGCAGCTTCGCGATTGAAAAGAACAAGCAAACGCTGCTTGAGGGCGCGCTGGAGCAGGGCGTCGAATTACCCTACTCGTGCAAGGGCGGCGTGTGCTCCACCTGCCGTTGCAAAATGGTGAAGGGCGAGGTGGATATGGATGTCAACTTCGCGCTCGAAGACTACGAAGTCGCTCGCGGCTTCATCCTTACCTGCCAAAGCTATCCACTCAGCAACGAAATTGTTCTGGACTTCGACCAGGAAAGTTAGCTGACCACATGATTTTTGCCACCACGCAATGAGGAACACAACGATGAAACTCGAAAGCTACGCTTCAGGCCAATGGTTCGCCGGTCAAAACGGCGACACAATCTTCAACGCCATCACGGGCAAATCCGTATGTACGGTTTCCAGCAAGGGTCTCGACTACAAGGCCATGCTCGCGCACGGCCGCAATGTCGGAGGCCCCGCGCTGCGCAAGCTCACGTTTCACGAGCGCGCCCTGCGCCTCAAAGCTCTCGCGCAATATCTGATGGAGCGCAAGGAAAGTTACTACGAGCTTTCGCACGCCACGGGCGCGACGCGCTCGGACTCCTGGGTCGATATCGAAGGCGGCATCATGACCCTGTTCGCCTACTCCAGCAAAGGCCGCAAGGAGCTTCCCAATCAGACTTTCCTGGTCGACGGCGCGCCGGAGGTGCTGTCGAAGAACGGCACCTTCGTCGGCCAGCACATTTGCACGCCCATCCAGGGCGTCGCCGTCCACATCAACGCCTTCAACTTTCCTTGCTGGGGCATGCTCGAAAAAATCTCCGTCACATTGCTCGCTGGCGTCCCGGCCATCGTCAAGCCCGCCAGCCAAACCGCCTTCCTCACCGAGCGCATGTTTCGCGACATCGTCGCGTCGAACATCTTTCCCGAGGGCTCGCTACAACTGATCTGCGGCAGCACGGGCGATCTGCTTGAACACCTCGGCACGCAGGACGCGGTAACGTTTACAGGCTCCGCATCGACAGGTCTCAAGCTACGTCAGCTCCCTGCTATTCAACGGAACTCCGTCCGCTTCACGATGGAAGCCGACTCACTTAATTTCTCGCTGCTCGGTCCCGACGCCACTCCAGACCAACCTGAGTTCGATCTTTACGTCAAAGAAATTGTTCGCGAAATGACCACCAAAGCCGGACAAAAATGTACGGCCATCCGCCGTGCGTTTGCGCCCCGCGAGCTTATCAGCCCCCTGATAGACGCCATCGGCAAGCGGCTCTCGCGCGTCGTGCTCGGCGACCCCGCCGTCGAGGGCGTCACCATGGGAGCGCTCGCCTCGCTCGGTCAGCGCGACGAGGTGCGCGAGCGAGTACGCGAGCTGCGCGCGGGTGGCGCGGAACTGGTCTTCGGCGATCCCGACGCCTTCGACGTCAAAGGCGCGGACATCGTCGCCGGTGCCTTTCTCGGCCCCATGCTGCTGCACAGCCCGCGCCCCCCCGACCACGCCGCGGCCCACTCTGTCGAAGCCTTCGGCCCGGTCGCCACGCTCATGCCCTACGACTCGATCGACGATGCCATTGAACTCGTGAAGCTCGGCGATGGCAGCCTGGTCGGTTCGATCTTCACCTACGACAACGACTTCGCGCGCCAGTTGGTCCTCGGCACGGCCGCCTTTCACGGACGCATGCTCATCATCAACCGCGACTGCGCGAAAGAGTCTACCGGCCACGGCTCGCCGCTGCCTGCGCTGGTCCACGGCGGCCCCGGTCGCGCTGGCGGAGGCGAAGAGATGGGCGGCATTCGCGGCGTGATGCACTACCTGCAACGCACCGCGCTACAAGGCTCGCCTGAAACGCTGACGCAAATCGGCCAGCGTTGGATCAAGGGCGCAGACCGACACGAAGGCGTCCATCCGTTCCGCAAATACATTGAAGAACTCGAGCTCGGCGACTGCGTCGTCTCCGCGCCGCGCCTCGTCACGCTCGAGGACATCGAGCACTTCGCGCACTTCACCGGCGACATGTTCTACGCGCACATGGACGAGGAAGACGCGAAGGCCAATCCACTTTTCGGCGGACGCGTGGCCCACGGCTACTTCATCGTCTCCATCGCCGCAGGCCTTTTCGTCGATCCCGCGCCCGGCCCCGTGCTCGCCAACACCGGCGTCGACAACCTGCGCTTCCTCGCCCCCGTCTTCCCCGGCGATTCGCTGAAGGTGATACTTACCTGCAAGCAGAAAACTCCACGCGAAACCGACGACTACGGCGAAGTGCGCTGGGACGCCGACGTGACGCGCCAGGACGACCAGTCGGTCGCCCGGTACGACGTGCTGACCTTGGTGGCGAAGCAGTGAAGGGACATGCGCCGGCACCGGAGCTGCTCGACCCGGC
>JALYTE010000127.1 GCA_030854435.1 Acidobacteriota bacterium
CCTCCAGTAATGACCAGCAGCACACCCAGCGAACATGTCATCCAAACCTTCAGCATTCATTTAGCCTATCGCAGAAGCGGAACCACCCTCGTATTCCCTCAAATGGATTACGATTCCTGCATAGCCTCAAGCCGCACGGCTACCTATGATCTTCACCCCATCCACCATCGCCGCCCTCATCGTCGCCATCAGTTTCGCCGCCGGCCTCAACGTCTACGCGACAATCGCGACCCTCGGCATCCTCGCGCGCCTGCACTGGGTCGCGCTGCCGCCCGGCCTCGACCCACTCGCCAACCTGTGGGTCATCGCCGTCTCCTGCATTCTCTTCGTCATCGAAGTCTTCGCCGACAAAATCCCCGCCTTCGACCTGCTCTGGAACGCGGCCCACACCTTCATCCGAATCCCCGTCTCCGCGCTGCTCGCTTACAAAGCCGCCTCGCAGCTTTCGCCGGAGATGCAACTCCTCGCGACCGCCGCCGCCGCCATCATCACAGCCATCGCGCACACCTCGAAGACCGCCGCCCGCACCCTCGTCACAGCCAGCCCCGAGCCCCTCTCCAACATCGCCCTCTCCGCCGGGGAAGACGCCGCCGCCATCGGTCTGACCTGGGCCGCGACCCACCATCCCTACGCCGCTGCCGGTGTCGCCGGCGTGTGCATCGTCCTGATAGTCCTCAGCGCGCGCTGGATCCTCCGGCAATTGAAACGCATCTGGAACCGGCGACCCGCATGGATGCACACTCAAGGAGCATAGGGGCTCCATAAACAAAATTAAACAAAGAGGCAGCCCGCAAAGGCCGCCTCTTATACATCGCACAAAGCAAACTACGCCTGCGCAGCCTGTCCTTCGCCAAAGCCGGCCTTGCGACCGCCCTCCGGCTTCAGCACCTTCTGCGTATCGTCCGGCCCCGAGTCAGCATGCGCCAACGGAGACTTCAACGGCGGCAGTTCCTTGTTCTCGATAATCAACTTGATTTCCGCGGCGTCCAGCGTCTCGCGCTCCAGCAGCGCCGCCGCCATGCGGTGCATGATCTCGTGATTGCTGTCCAGAATCGCATACGCCGACTTGTAACCCGCGTCCACGAAGATGCGAACTTCCTCGTCGATCTGCTTGGCCGTATCGTCGGAGAAGTCGCGCGCCTGGCCGATTTCGCGGCCCAGAAAAACTTCCTGCTCCTTCTTGCCAAACGTCATCGGCCCCAGATTCGACATGCCGTACTCGCACACCATCGCCCGCGCCAATGCTGTAGACCGCTGAATGTCGTTGCCCGCGCCGGTGGTCATCTGCTTGAGGAAAATCTCTTCCGCGCAGCGTCCGCCCATGAAGACGGCAAGCTGCGTCTCAAGATAGTCCCGTGTCACGGTGTGCTTGTCTTCGGTGGGCAGATGCATCGTCACGCCCAGCGCCATGCCGCGCGGAATGATCGTCACCTTGTGCAGCGGGTCGGAGTGCTCACGCATCGCGGCGACCAGAACGTGCCCAGCCTCGTGGTACGCCGTCACCTTCTTCTCCTCATCGGTCAGCAGCATCGACTTCCGCTCCGCGCCCATCAGCACCTTGTCCTTCGCGGTCTCGAAGTCGTACATGTGCACGGCCTTGCGATTGAATCGCGCCGCCGTCAACGCCGCTTCGTTCACCATGTTGGCCAGGTCCGCGCCGCTGAAGCCCGGCGTCCCGCGCGCCAGAATGTTCAGGTTCACGTCCTCCGCCATCGGCACTTTTTTCGAGTGAACGCGCAACACTTCCTCGCGCCCGCGAATGTCGGGACGATCCACGATCACGCGGCGATCAAAACGCCCCGGGCGCAGCAACGCCGGATCGAGCACGTCCGGACGATTCGTCGCGGCAATCAAAATGACGCCATCGTTCGCCTCAAACCCATCCATCTCGACCAGCAGCTGGTTCAGCGTCTGCTCGCGCTCATCGTGTCCACCGCCCAGTCCCGCGCCGCGATGCCGCCCCACAGCGTCGATTTCGTCGATGAAAATAATGCAGGGCGCGTTCTTCTTACCCTGCTCGAACAGGTCGCGCACGCGGCTCGCGCCCACGCCCACAAACATCTCCACAAAGTCCGAGCCGGAGATCGAGAAGAACGGAACGTTCGCCTCGCCCGCCACAGCACGCGCCAGCAGCGTCTTGCCCGTGCCCGGAGGCCCCACCATCAGCACGCCCTTGGGAATGCGCCCGCCCAGCCGCTGAAACTTCTGCGACTCGCGCAGAAACTCGATGATTTCCTTCAACTCTTCCTTCGCCTCATCCACGCCAGCGACGTCCTTGAAGGTGATCTTCTTCTGCTGCATGCTCAACAACCGCGCGCGGTTCTTGCCAAAGCTCATCGCCTTGTTTCCGCCCGACTGCATCTGTCGCATCATGAACAGGATGAAGCCGAATAGCACCACGAACGGCAGAAACTGAATCAGCGCGCCCAGCCAGACATTGCCGTCCGGGTTCTTCACCGTAACGTTCACGCCGTGTTGCCGCAGGCTCGTATAGAACTCCGGATAGTTGGCCGGAATCGTCGTATGAAACTGCCCATCCTTGACGTCTTTGAACTTGCCGGAAACGTCGGTCCCGCTGACCGTCACATCGGAGATTTTGCCTTGCTCCGCGCCCGCCATCACCTCCGACATGCTTTGGGGCTTGTCGTGGCTGTTGTCCATGTTCTTGACGAAGACCCTCCAGGCCACCAGCAGGCAGCCCAGCATCAACACCCAAATCAATACTTGCTTAACTGTCGAATTCAAACCGCACCCTCGATTCACAAACTCAGCTCAACTATTAGACGCCGCAACACCGGTTCTCGGATGCAGTTTCTAAATCGGCGACGACCCGCCTGACCAACGCTTATTCTACTCTCGCGCCCACACATTTCGCGGCCAATCCCAACATCTACTCTACGCAGGTAACGTCACCCCGGTTCACCGACCAGCTCACCGCGAAAGCCGCAACTCCCGCACCGACCGCACCGCACGCAACCCGCCTCGCAACTCCAACCGGCTCCCCACCCTCCCCGTCACGCCCTCATGGCCCCCAAAACCCGCCAGCGCCAGCAGCTTCGCCGTCTCTTCAAACGACAGCCGACACCCCAAACTCCTCGCCGCCGCCCGCACCACGCGCCTGCGCAGCGCCGCGCTCAATCCTCGCAGCCGCTCCAATTCCAGCCCCACCTCCGCTGCCCCTACCCCCGTCCCAACCCCGCGCCCGCCGCCGCGCACAGGCTTCCCCGGAAGCATCAGCATCGGCAACAATCTCCCCACCTCAGCCTCCCAATAATCCTGCTCATCGCGCGCCAGCTCGGCCACATTCGCCAGCATCACATCCGCCGCCGGGTTGAAGCTCCGCAGCATCGGCATCAACTCATGCCGCACGCGATTCCGCGTCAAAGAATCGTCCGCATTGCTCGAATCCTCCCGCCACCTCTGCCCCCGCTCCAGCAAAAACGCCTCGACCTCTCCCCGCCGAACTCCCAACATCGGCCGCACAATCCTGCCCCCCGCCATTGAATTGTCATCCTGAGCGGAGCGAAGGACCTGCTTCTCGCTTACTCCCTGCGAGAATTCGGGGGCCCCATGTCCCGCTTTTGGGACATGGGTTTTGCTTGCGCCACGACCCTGCACCACCGGGGAAATCCCTCCCAACCCCTCCGTCCAAGCCCCCCGCAACAGTTTCATCATCACCGTCTCGGCCTGATCGTCGAGCGTATGCGCGGTCGCGACGACATCCGCCGTCCCACTCTTCAGCAACCCGCGCAGAGCCGCGTAGCGCAACTCCCGCGCGGCCTCCTCGACACCCTCGTGCTCGGCAACCTGCCGTCCCGCCGTATCCACGCGAAACACCGTCAGCGGAACCCTCAGCCGCTCGCACATTTCCCGCACAAACGCCTCGTCCGCATCGGCCTCCGCCCCGCGCAACCCATGATGCACATGCGCCGCACTCAACCCCACTCCCAGAACATTCCTCGCCTCCACCAACGCGAGCAGCAGCCCCACCGAGTCCGCCCCGCCCGACACCGCAACGCACACCCGCTCCCCAACCCGCAGCAGCGACCGCTCGATCCCCAGACTCGCAATCTTCGCAGCCATTGCATCAATCTAGCGCACTCGCGAGCCGCCCCACGATGTTCCGCAGTATTCCCGACCAGCCCTAAGGCGTGTCGCTCGGAGTCAGCGTAGTCATCACGACCCACCAGCGCCCATTCCGCTTGTTCCACACATCTGCGAACCGGGTCTTCTCACTGAACCGCTTTCCACCGTCCACACCCGTCAGATCAACCCAGCCGCCCGTGACAACCGTGCTCCCATAATTCCGTGTAAACGGATTTGTGATCGTATACGGGTCGGTCTTCAACCCGGGATGCGCCACATTGTGAAGCAGGCTTGCCTTATCGCCTAAACCATGCGGGCGGACAATCAAATAATCGTCCGCCACCAATCTTTCCAGCGCCGCGCGATCGCCAACTATCTGCGCCTCGTCATAATCTTTCATCGCCCGCACCAGCGACGGCTCCAGCGGCGGTCCCGAAAACATTCGCGGAGAACTCGACTGCCCCAACGCCCCGATACCGCCCATCATCACCATCCCGAAACACCACATCCCGATGAATCGCCGCATTTCAATGTTCCTCTCTACGCTCTACACTCTACCCTCTATCCCCCTTCTTGCTATACTCCAACTCCCATGTCCGTCTTCGTCATTCTTCCCGCCGCCGGTATCGGCACCCGCATGGCCCATCCCGGAACCCACGCGAACGAACATCCCGGCCCCGCGCCCAAGCAGTTCCTCTCCCTCGCCGGATCCCCGATCCTCGTCCACTCCCTACGCGCCTTCCTCTCTGTCCCACGCGTCACCGCCATCTACGTCGCCGTGCGCAAATCCGAGCAGCCCCGCGTCGCCGGCCTCATCGCCGAACATCATCTCGCCGCCAAAGTTCACGTCGTCATCGGCGGCGACTCGCGCCAAGACTCCGTCGCCAACGCCCTCGCCGCGCTGCCCTCCACATCCGACGACGACATCGTCCTCGTCCACGACGCCGTCCGCCCTCTCATCGACCCCGCAACGATCACCCGCATCATCGACACCATCGCCCGCCACGGCGCGGCCATCGTCGCCATGCCTGCGGTCGACACGGTCAAGCAGGTCGAGCGCACCTCCGATGGCGCTCTCGTCACTTCCACCATCCCCCGCGAGCGCGTCGTCCACGCCCAAACACCGCAGGGCGCGACGGTCCCTCTGCTCCGTCGGGCCTTCGCCGAAGCCGCAGCCGACGGCTTCATCGGCACCGACGAGTCCTCCCTGCTCGAACGCGCCAACATCCCCGTCTACGTCGTCCCCGGCTCCTCCCGCAACTTCAAAGTCACCCAACCCGGCGACCTCGAAATCGCCGAATTCTATTTAGCGGGCTAAAGACTCCCTCGCCGTCTGAACGTTTAATCTTTTGTTTTTGCTCTTGCTTTTATTTCTGTCATTCCCGTAGGGAATCTGCTGTTGCTGTTGCCGTTGCTTGTTCTCCTCCGCGAACCTTCGCGTCCTTAGCGTCCTTCGCGTTCGCCTTTGCTGTTCCGACACTCCTCCGCATTTAGAATCCACCCATGAGCATGCGCATCGGCCTCGGCTTCGACTCCCACGCCTTCTCCCCCGGCGTCCCTCTGGTCATCGGCGGCCTCAAAATCGCCCACCCCGAAGGCCTCGCC
>JALYTE010000009.1 GCA_030854435.1 Acidobacteriota bacterium
GTACTGGGGCGGCGGACGCTTCTTCTACAACAGCGCTTACTGCAACTTCGGCTACGGCTTCCGCGGGGAGCGTTACGAGCATCGCTATCAGGGCTTCAACGGTCGGCCCGGCGGAGCGGCGTTCAACAGCCACCCCCCGGCCCAGTTCATTGGACGCAATGGCAGAGGCTTCAACCACGGCTCAACGATCAACGGCCGCGGGTCTGAGGGCAACCGAAACCTCGGCACCAACCGAGGCTTTGACCACCGTGGCGATGGCGACCGTGGATCGTCGAACAATCGCGGCGGGGATACCGCACGCGGCTTCGAAAACCGCGGCGGCGCGGACCGCAACGTCAACCAGGGACGGCAAGGCTTTTACCACAACCCAGGTCAAGTTCAGCAAGGCCTGAACCGCAACTCCGGTGAAGGTCAGCGAGGCTTCGCGGGCACTCATAACGACGTCCTCCGCGTGCCCCAGGCCAACTCCTACGGCTCGCCCAGACCGACCACCCGCGAAGGCTTCGGCGCCAACCGCTACGGCTCACCCGCAACCGCTCCGCGCAGCTATTCCGCTCCAGCGCAAAACTATGGAGGGCGAACGTACTCGGCTCCTCCACAAGCCTATGGCGGCGGACGCACCTACTCTGCTCCCAGCGGCAACTACGGAGGCGGCGGTCGCAGCTACTCTGCTCCAGCATCCGGCGGCGGTGGCGGCCATATGAGCGCTCCGAGCGGCGGCGGTTCCCACGGCGGCGGCGGTCGCCACTAACTTTTTAGAGGGCGCAAAAGAAGAAGGGCTGAGGACAACTTCCTCAGCCCTTCTTCTTGTCATTCGCAGCTTTCAAACGTCATACCTACCCTCGGCCAACTCCATCACCATCCCCGCAATCCGCTGCAACGCTCCCGGATGCGCCAGGCTTTTCGCATTCGCCCCCATGCGCTCCAGCAACCCCCGGTTTTCAAGCAATCGTGTCAACTCCGCGAGCAATTTGTCCGCGTTCAGGTCTGCCTGGTGCATCAACACCGTCGCTCCCGACTCCGCAAAGCATTCCGCGTTCTTACGCTGATGGTCATCCGCAGCCTGAGGAAACGGTACCAGCAGCGAAGGCTTCCCCGCCGCCGCAAGCTCGGCAACCGTGCTCCCCGCGCGCGCCAGCACCAGGTCGCACGCCGCATACTGCGCCGGCATGTCCTCCAGAAATGGCAGCACCACCCATCGCCTCGGATCGGCCCCGCTCGCGGCGTATGCAGCCAGAGTCGTCTCCTGGTGTCGCACTCCCGCCTGATGCACGATCGACAACCCCGGCACGGCGTCGAGCAGACGCGCAGCAATCAGGGGCATCGTCTCATTGAAGACTCGCGCTCCCTGGCTCCCGGCAGTCACCAACAGTCGCGGCAAGGCCCCCACGGCGCGCACTGGAACTTCAAAAATTTCCGGACGCACCGGCACACCCGTCACAATCGCGTTATGGAAATATCGCGTCGTCTGTGCAAAGTTCACGGCCGCGGCGCTCACCCGTTTGCCTACCAGGCGATTCGCCAAACCCGGCACCGCATTCGGCTCATAAGCCAGGGTCGGCACGCGCAGCATCAGGGCGGCCATCATCGCCGGGCCGCTCGCGTATCCGCCCACGCCGACGACCCCCTGCGGTCGAAACTCCCGCAGCAAGCGCAGACATTGCGTCACCCCGAATGGAAGATCCAGCAGCGTCCGCGAGCGCGTCATCAGGCTCACATTTTTCAACTGCCCAGAGCGTACCAACTCCAGCCGAAACCCGGCCTCGGGCACCAGCTTCGTCTCCAGCCCCCGCGCCGTGCCCACAAACCGCACCTCGGCGCCGTGCCTGTCGCGCAACTCGCGCCCAATCGCCAGCGCCGGAATCACATGGCCGCCCGTGCCCCCGCCGGCAATCAACACCCGCAACGGGCCGACTGTTCCCTGTTCCCTGTTCCCTGCACTAGTCGATCTCACGCGTCACGTTCAGCAGCACGCCCATGCTCGCCAACATGACGAACACGCTCGTCCCGCCCGACGAAATAAACGGCAGCGGAATGCCCTTGGTCGGCAGCAGCGCAATCACGACGCTCATGTTGAAAAACGCTTGCACAAGGATCGCGGTCGTCAAGCCGAACGCGAGGAAGCGCGCAAACGGGTCGGTTGAAAGAAACGCCGCGCGCAAACCGCGATAGCCCAGAAAACAAAACAGGCCTACAACGCACAGCGCTCCAATCAACCCAAGTTCTTCGCAGATATTCGCGAAGATGAAGTCCGTATGCGGCTCAGGCAGATAGAAGAGTTTTTGCCGCCCCTCCATCAACCCCAGGCCGCGAATGCCGCCGGTTCCGACCGCAATCAGCGATTGCCGAATGTGGAAGCCCGCGCCCATCGGATCGGCATCCGGGTTCCAAAATGCCAACAGGCGCTTCAAGCGCCACGGCACGCGAAACAGCATGTAATACATCACCGGAGCCGCCGCCACCATTGCCAGCAACAACCACTTCATCCGCAGCCCTGCCAGGTACAACATCGCAAACAGCACCGCCGCGCACACCAGCGCGGTGCCCAGATCCGGCTCCTTCAAAATCAGGCCGATGAAAACCAGCGGCGGCAACACCGAGCGGAGAATCGTGCCCTTGAAGTCGTCCATGGCATGAACGCGGGTCTGTAGAAACCATGCCAGGAACAGAACAATGACCGGCTTCGCCAACTCCGACGGTTGCAGCGTCATACCCGCAATTCGCACCCAGCGGTGCGCGCCGTTCATGCCGCTCATCGCGAACACGACCATCAGCAGCACGCCGGTCACCGCCATCACGGGAAAGATCAATTTGGGGTTGTTGTACTTTCTGTAGTCGACGCGCATCAACGCAAACAAGGCGACCATCCCCAACGCGACCCATACTGCCTGTTTGGCGACGAACGCGTATGGCGACCCCGCTGTCGCCTTCGCCATCACAGCCGACGCGGAGAACACCATCACCAACCCAAACAACGCCAGCAACAGCACCGTCCCGAACATCCACTTGTCGACACCGACCCGCTTCGCCATCGCTACCCACTACTCGCAACTCAAAACTGTAACCAAACCTCTTCGGTCAACATCTCTGAGATCATCGCTCTTTAAGGACCGCTCTCGCCAAGCTGTCGCACCAATTCTTTGAACACCCGTCCGCGATGCTCGTAATTCTCGAACTGATCGAAACTCGCGCACGCCGGGGCCAATAGCACCGTATCGCCCGCGATGGCATTTCGATGAGCGAGCGCGACCGCCCGCTCCATCGTTTCCGCTCTCTCTATCTTCACGGCCCCGGAGAGTTGGCGCTCAATCTTTTCCGCCGCTGAACCAATCGTGATAACCGTCTTCACCCGTTCGAGCAGCGGCATCATCGTGGCGTAGTCCGAGTCCTTGTCCTTTCCGCCGAGAATGAGGTGAATGCCACCCACAAACGACTCGACCGCCTTCACCGTCGCGTCCACGTTCGTCGCCTTCGAATCGTTGAAGTAGCGCACGCCGTTCAGCTCACGCACAAACTCCAGGCGATGCTCGACAGCCTTGAACTCCGCCACTGCGGCGCGAATCGTCCCACTCGGCACGCCGGCCAGTTGCGCCGCGCAAACCGCCGCCAAGATGTTCTCGACGTTATGCGCACCAGCAAGCGAAATCTCCCGGACCGGCATCACCGGTTCAGCCTGCGCACCCTCGCGCGGCCTGAAGAAAATGCTCTCGCCCTGCACAAACGCCCCTTGCTTCACCTGCCGTCGCGGGCTGAACCAAAAAATCTGCGCCTTAGTTTTCGCGGCCACCATTTGCGTCGCTTTGTCTTCGGCGTTCAGCACAAGAAAGTCGTCCGCGGTTTGTCGCTCCGTAATCCGGGCCTTCGCCGCCGCGTATGTCTCGAAACTTCCATGCCGATCCAGGTGGTCGGGCGTGATGTTCAACACCACGGCAATGCGCGGACGAAACTCAACAATGGTCTCCAACTGAAAACTCGAAACCTCCAGCACGCTCCAAACTCTTTTCACTCCACCCACAAAATTGTCATCCTGAGCCGCAGGCGAAGGACCCGCTTCTTGTTCAGCGCGGCAAGACAGCTCCACACTTTCCTCCACCATCTCCGTCACTGGCCGCCCAATATTCCCACCCACCAGCGTCGGCCGCTCGTCCGCCTTCAAAATCTCGCCCATCAAAGTCGTCGTCGTGGTCTTCCCATTCGACCCCGTAATCGCGACGACCTCGCCCTGTAAAAACCGCCAGCCCAACTCAAGCTCGCCAATAATCGGCATTCCCATCGCGCGGACCTGTTTCAACTCCGGCGTCGACATCGGCACGCCCGGGCTCACAACAATGAGATCCTGCCGCCGAAATGTCAGTAGCCCATGACTCCCTGCCTCAACGGCAATGCCTTCTGCAATCAGCCCCGGTAGTTCTGCAATCAGCGTTGCAGGCCGCGAATCGCTCACCGTCACCCGCGCTCCACGCTCCTTCAAAAAGCGTGCGGCCGCGAGACCGCTTTTACCGAGTCCTACCACCAGTACGCGCTTGTTCTGAAGCTCCACGAGTTACCTCAACTTCAATGTCGTCAACGCAAACAGCGCAAACACCAACGCCATAATCCAGAACCTTGTGATCACCTTCGACTCCGACCACCCAATCAACTCGAAGTGATGGTGTATCGGGGCCATCTTGAATATCCTTTTCCCGCCGCGCAGCTTGTAACTGCCCACCTGCAAAATAACGCTGACCGCTTCAAGAATAAATACGCCTCCAATAAACGGCAGCAGTAACTCCTGCTTGATAATCACCGCGACCGTAGCAATCGCTCCGCCCAGCGCCAGCGAACCCACGTCGCCCATGAAAATTTCCGCCGGGTGCGCGTTATACCAAAGAAATCCGATGCTCGCCCCCACCATCGCCCCGCAGAAAATGGTCACTTCGCTCACCATCGGCATGCGTTGCAATTCGAGGTAATCCGAAAATACTGCGTGGCCACTCACATAAGTCAGCACTGCCAGAGCGCCTGCGGCAATAATGGTGCATCCGATTGCCAGCCCATCCAGTCCATCGGTCAGGTTCACGGCATTGCTTGAAAAAGTAATCACCAGCATCACAAAAATAATGAAGGGCAAAAATGCCAGCGGCCAGAAATATGCCGTGTGCAGCAGGCTGTCGATAATCAGGTTGGGCCTATAGCTTTTGATAAACGGCACCATCAATCGCGTCGAATACGAACCCTGCCCCTGTAGCACGAGGAGCCTCACCGCAACTGTAGCGCTGACAAGAAACTGCAATGCCAACTTTTGTTTCGCGGTCAGCCCCTTGCTCCGCTTGTGCAGGACTTTGATGTAGTCGTCCGCAAACCCGATCGCTCCAAACGCCAGCGTCGATGCCATCACCAGCCACACCAGCGGGTTTGAAAGGTCGCTCCACAACAACGTTGGGACAAGGATAGAAATACAGATCAGCACGCCGCCCATGGTGGGTGTGCCGCATTTTTTCTGATGGCTTTGCGGACCGTCTTCGCGGATGTACTGTCCAATCTGAAACTGGCGGAGCCGCTCAATCACGAAGGGCCCGATCAGCAAGCCGATCAGCAGCGCCGTGAGGCTCGCGAACACGCAGCGAAACGTTACATACCGGAAAATCCGGAAGATGTGGGAGTACTGAAAAAGCTTTTGATACAACAACCAATAGAGCAACGATCTGCCTCGCTTAATAACCGAAATCCCACGCCCATCTTACTGCCCGAAAACCGGGGGCATCATCTTCGCGACGACTTCATCGTCGCTAAGGTGGGTCGCTCACCGCCCGCGTATTTTTCAACACATCGAGGGCACCTTCCAACCGCACGCCCCGCGACGCTTTCAACAGCACGACATCGCCAGCGCGCAGATTCGCGCCAAGCCATTCACCTGCGGCCTCCGGCGTCTCGACGAACTCCGCGGACAGGCCACCGTCTCGCGCCGCATCCACCAATCGCCGCGCAAGTCCGCGTACCCCGACGACGATGTCGATCCCCACCCGCGCCATCGCTTCGCCGCAGAGCGCGTGCAGGTCGCTGGCCTCCGGCCCAAGCTCCAGCATTTCACCCGCAACCACTATGCGCCGCACGGCCGCAACACTCATCAGCGCATCGACCATCGCCTCCAACGCCCTGGGATTCGAGTTGTACGAATCGTCGATGATCCGCGCACCATGAAATTCAATCACCCCGCCACGCTTCGCCGTCGGCCTCATCTTCTCAAGCGCGGTACAGCAGATCGCAAGCTTCATACCGCTGCGCAGTCCCACCGCAATTGCGGCCAGTGCGTTCAGCACATTGTGTCTTCCCATCAGGGCCAAATGGATGTTGTGCCGCTCGCCGCACGCAACCACGGAGAAACGCGATCCATCGAGCCCCGCTTCCACCACATTCTCCGCGCACACGTCGGGCTTCCCCTGCGTTCCGTAAAACATCGCACGTCCGCCCAAGCCGCGTCCGAACGCCGTCACGCGGCAGTCGTCCCCATTCAAGATCGCAATGCCGTCCTCCGGCAACGCCTCGATAAGTTCGTACTTCGCGCGCGCGATCCCATCAATGCCGTCGGCAAAATGCTCCAGATGCACCGCCGCGACATTTGAAACCACCGCCCAATCCGGCTCCGCGATTTTGGCCAGCGCGCGGATCTCGCCCGCATGGTTCATGCCCATCTCGATCACCGCAACCTCGTGCTCGCGCTCCAGCCGCAACAACTGCAACGGCAGGCCGAATCGATTGTTGAAGTTGCCCTCGCTCTTCAGCACGCAAAACTCCGCGCTCAAAACTTGCGCAACGCAATCTTTCGTTGTCGTCTTCCCCATCGAGCCGGTCACGCCGATAACGCGACCGCCCCACTCGCGTCGCACGCGATTCGCGAGCTTCTGCATCGCCTCCAGCACGCAGTCGTCGCAGTCCTCCGGCACGCGCAGCAACTTGCATTCGTCGAACTCCGCCGGTGCAAGCCAGCGTATTCCGACCACCGCCGCCACTGCGCCATTGGCTATCGCAGCCTCTACAAAATCGTGTCCATCGACGCGCTCGCCCTTCACAGCAAAGAACAACTCGCCCGCGCCCACCGTGCGCGAATCGATCGAGTACCCGACCGACTCCTTCGCCGAATCGAAGTCTCCCTCGGCGTGAATCCAATCGGCAATCTGCCCCAGCGTCAACGTCATTGCGGCCCCCCGCGTGCCATTTCGCGCAGGACGCGCGAAGCCTCCTGCACATCGTCGAAGGGCACAGCGCCGTCCGCGAAAATCTGTTGTTTCTCATGCCCTTTGCCGGCGAGCAGCACGATGTCTCCCGCTCTCGCCGCACGAATCGCGACCTCAATCGCGGCGCGCCGGTCCTCCTCAACAACGAACGTCGCATTCGTTTCACGCACGCCCAGCACCACTTCGTTGATGATCTCCATCGGGTCCTCGCTGCGCGGATTGTCGCTCGTTACAACCACCAGATCACTGTCCGCCGCGGCCACTCGTCCCATCTTCGGACGCTTCGTTTTGTCACGATCGCCGCCGCAGCCAAACATCGTAATCACGCGCCCACCATGCTCACCGACCAAGCCGTGACCGAGCGCAATCAGGTTTTTTAGAGCATCGTCCGTGTGCGCATAATCAACCACTACCGTGAAGCCTGCATCTCGCGAACCCGGAACAACCTCAAATCGACCGGGTGCCGGACGCAATTCCGGCGTTGCTGCTGCAATTTCTTTCAGAGTCAATCCTCGGGCGAGCGCCGCACAGCAAGCGGCCAGCAGGTTGTACACATTCACGCGACCAATGAGCGGCGACCGCAGTTCGATGTCGGCGAATGGCGTCTTAAAGTCGAATACTGTATCGCCCGCACGAAGCTGCACATTCTCCGCGCGAAATTTGGCCGCCCGCCCTTCAGAATTTTCCAAGCTGTAATTCCAAACCTCGCAATGCGAAGCGAGCGCCACGCGCTCCATCTTCGCGCCAGCCGGATCGTCCAAATTGATGATACCGATCCTCGGAGCCGGAGCGCCAACGCCAGCAAAAATTCGCGACTTCGCTTCTGCATATTGCGCCATCGTGCCGTGATAATCCAGATGGTCTTGTGTCAAATTCGTAAAGATCGCCACATCCACCGGCAACCCCCACACTCGTTCCTGCTCCAGCGCGTGAGAACTCATCTCCATCACCGCCTCCGTACATCCCGCGCGCGCGCCGTCGGCAAACAGCGCCAGCAGGTCGCGCGACTCCGGCGTCGTATGCTCGCTCGCGCGAACTTCGCCTGCAACGTGGGTCTCAATCGTCCCCACCAGCACGCATTTTCGCCCGGCGCTCGCCAGCATCTGCTCCAACAGAAACGCTGTCGTCGTCTTGCCGTTTGTGCCTGTGACGGCGCTCAATTTCAACTTGTCCTGGGGTCTGCCGAACACCGCTGAACTCACTTCGGCAAGCGCACGCCGCCCATGCTCCACCACCGCGACCGGAACATCCGGGCTGTCGCGTTGCAACTCCGCAAACACTTCGCTTGAATCGGTGACGATTCCCGCAGCGCCACTCTCCAGCGCTTGTCTTACAAAGCGATTGCCGTCCGTCGTGCCGCCGCGAACAGCAACGAAAATGTCGCCCGCGCCCACTCTCCGCGAGTCATACTGCACGCCCGAAATGTCGGCACCAATCGCGCCCGCCCGTCCCACCACACTCACAATCGCAAACACATCGTCCCATCGCATATCGGCGATTCTAGGCCTCTCGAAGAACGCGCACGCGCCCTGTTCCCTGTTCCCTGTTCCCTAAAAAGCTAGCGCACGAACCTCACAACAATCTCCGTGCCCACCGGGACCTGTGTTCCAGCCACTGGCACTTGCTCGCGCGCCAGGCCGTTGCCCAGCGGCTGCACGCGCAGCCCCGCGGCAGTCGCCTGCTGCACTGCCATTCGAAGGCCGTCGCCTTGAAACTCCGGCACCGACACACGCTTGCCCGAATCGATCACGACTGCGCCATTTCCTCTCTGCTGTACGGCGGCCACAACTTTTGGGCCTGTGAGCGGCCCACCTTCGCTCGCGGCGTCGGGCATGACGGAGGTCGTATTTCCATTCGCATGAAATGCGGCAAGCACCTTCGCGGGCAACAATCTCATCGCGCCGGTTGTAGCCTTGCGGACCGCTTGAGCGGACGCCTGCGTCGCAGATTCTTCAGCGGCCTTGTCCGCAGCGGCGTTGGCGGCCATCGCTGCGGCGTTCGCGGGTTGGCGCAGCGGATCGTCGGCCGGCAAGCTGTTGATCTCCTCGAACATCGCATTCAAATCTCCGGCGTTCTCCTCCGGAGCATCGTCGTGCGCGACCGTGTTCGCAGCAGCCAGCATTTCCTTTCCCGTCTTGAGCGGCATGTCGTGCGGCACGCCAAGATACTCCAGCACTTGCTGCGCCACATCGCGAAACACCGGCGCCGAAGTCTCCGCTCCATAGCGGCTGCCCACCGTCGGCGTGTCGATCACTACCGCGATCGAAATCGCAGGATTGCTTACCGGAGCGAACCCCGCAAAGCTCGCCACCAATTTCGTATGCGAGTAGGTATGCGTGGCCGGATCGATCTTCTGCGCGGTGCCCGTCTTGCCGCCCGCGCTGTACCCGTTCAATTGAGCGGCTCGGCCAGTGCCCTCAACCACGATGCCCTGCATCATCGCACGCATCTTCGCCGATGTAAGCTCCTTGATCACCCGATGCGCCCCGTCCGGCAGCGTAGCTGGCAACTGGTTCGCCGGATGAAAGGCAGTCGGCTGTAGTCGCGCATCGCCTTTCATCTCATCGGTCGATTGCAAGAGCACATGCGGCGGCATATAAACGCCGCCGTTGGCGATGGTCGAAACCATCGTCACCAACTGTACCGGCGTGACCGCGACCTCTTGTCCAATCGCCATCGACATGAAACTCGTCGCTCCCCACTGGCGCGGCGGACGCAACAAACCACGCGTCTCCGAAGGCAGTTCGATGCCCGAACGGTCGCCGAATCCAAAGCCCTTCATGTACTTGTAAAACTTGTCGTTGCCCAACTTCAGCGCCATCTTCGCCGCGCCCACATCGCTGGAGTGCTCCAGCGCATACTGCACGGTCACGCGGCCAAAGCGATCGCTCTTGTCGTCATGCAGCGTGCGCCCGTACAACGTCCACGCTCCGCCCTGGCAGTCGACGATGTCGGTCGGCTCGACTCCCGCGCCATCGATCGCCGCCGCGTAGGTCACCAGCTTGAACGTCGACCCCGGCTCATACACATCGCTCACCGCGAGATTGGTGAGCGCGTCCGCATCCATATGCCGCGAGTCGTTGGGATTGAACCGCGGCGAAATTGCCAGCGCCAGAATCTGCCCAGTGTGCGGATCTTGCACGACGACGGTTCCATGCGCTGCCTTCATCTTGATCATCTGCGCATCCAGCGCGCGCTCGGCCATGTACTGAATGTTCGCATCGATCGAGAGCACAAGGTTCTCACCCGGCATCGGCTCCTGCTCGTCGGACCCCAGCACATGCCGCTTCGCATCCACCGACGAACGCATCAGCCCCGGAGTGCCGTGCATATCGTCCTCGAACTTGCTTTCGAGGCCACCCTTGCCCTCGTCTTTATCGCCCACATAGCCCAACACCTGCGCGGCCAAATCGTCGTTCGGGTAGTAGCGCTTGAACTCCTTTTGAAAATAAATTCCTTTCAGATTCAACTCGCGCACCCGGTTCGCCGTGTCGGCGTCCACCTTACGCGCCACCCAAGCAAAGCCGTGGGAAGAGTTGAAGCGCTCCAGAATCTGTTGTTCCGACGTGAAGCGGTCCAGCGGATCGATGTGTACGATCTTCGCCAGCATCGCCACGTCCTCAGCTTTATTCTCTCCAACCTCATTGGGGACGGCGAAGATACTATCGACCTGCACCGTCATTGCCAGTTCGCGAAGCTTGCGGTCATACAACACGCCGCGCTGGGGAGACAGTTTGATGTTGCGCTGTTGCTGCAGAGCGGCGCGCTCCACAAACTCGTCGTGGCGAACGATCTGCAGCCATCCCAGCTTGACCACAATCGCCGACACCCAGAAGAAAAAAAACAGCGCCACCCAGACGAACCGTGCCCGTCGAATGGGTGCGGTCAACGTCTGACGTGGCGCCTTTTTCATCGTGTTTCTCAATCTCTAATTTCTGATTTCTAGTCTCTGCACTTGCGCCAGCACCGCAGCGCTCGAAGCCGCACCGTCCGGGCGAACAACCTGTCCAGGCAGCGGAGCGTCCAGGCCAAGCTGCTTCGCAATGACATCGATGCGCTCCGGCTTGCTCAACTTCGCTTCGGTGAGGCGAAGCTGACGATTCGTCTCCCGCATCTGCTCAACCTGCTGCTTCTGCGCCTCGACCTTGTAGCCCACTTCGATCGACGCCAGATGCTGCCACACATACACCATCGTGAACGCGAACAGAAATATCATCGCGACCGAGAAGCGGCGCATCTCGCGACGGCGCTCCGGGTCGTCGGCCTTCACGATGCGGGTATTGTCCAGATGCTTGGCGAAGAACATCTCCGGCGTAGGCCCACGGCGACGCGCACGCTGTTGCTCGAACATCTCGCGGTTGCGCGCGCCAAGACTGGCAGCGCGGCCTTGCGCCGGCTGTTGCGAATACATCCGCTCCATCTCCCGACCTGCTATCGCCATTGTCGCCATCGTCGCCTCCAGCCTTCCTACTTCGCTTTCGCCATTCCTCCCCTCGCAGCCTGCGAGTGCAACCCGGGCCGGGGCTGCTGTATAGAGGAAGGGACTTGTACTACGTGGGTGTCTTTCGCCAGAAAGCACGGCAGGACAGCCCCGGCCCGATCTCGTTTTGTTGCTAGACACTTGCTGCTAAACTTTTTGCGCGGC
>JALYTE010000133.1 GCA_030854435.1 Acidobacteriota bacterium
ACCGACGCCAGCAAGTCCTTGTCGATATTGTGCGCCGCACCCGCATCGGCAAGCATCTGCCGCATCTCCGCCGCACTCGGCTCGACCGAAACGACCGCAGCGATCTTCGTCGTTGCGACCACCGCCGGAGGCGGATCGGGCAGCGTCTCGACGCGCACAATCTCCGACGCCTTCAGGTCCTGATAATTGTTGTCGCCACTCATATACAGTCGCACGACATCGCTGCCCAACGCCTCATGTCGCACGCAGTCCAACTCAAATCCATTGCTCAACGTAATGTGCTCAAGCGCACACGCAGCCGGAGCCAGCGCGCCAGCGAGAAGCGTCGCGAAGAGACCACCGAAACAACATTTTGCAAGACGCGACACTCCTATCAGACTACCACCGGGGCGATTGGAAAGCGGCGAACATTCTCAGCCCAGCAACGATGCAGGGTGCCCCATGTCCGGATTTTCGGACATGGGTTTCGGCCATGCCACCAATCTCTACACCACGGGCGAAACCGCCAACGCAGCCTCGATCGCGACAGCGACCCCGTCCTCCTCATTCGACAACCCCACCGTCCATCCGCGCTCTGCCGCCAACAGCTTGATATCCTCCGGCGCATTCGCCATCACCACCGCCTGACCTGCGACCTCGAGCATCGACACATCGTTCCAATTGTCCCCAATCGCAAGCATCTCCTCCGCCGCGACTCCGCGCAGCGCCGCGAGCCGCAGCATCGCCGAACCCTTCGAGCATCCGGCGGGCAAGATGTCGACGACGCACAAATCGCGCTCCGGGTATTCAGTCCGATGGAGCGCGACTTCAGCTCCCTGCACGCGCTCAAGCGGCGTCGCCCCGACCGCCGAGACGCCCTCGCGTTCGAGCAGCCGCGCCTCCGCCCGCCTCATACGCTCAATGCTGCCGCACAGCATCATCTGGATCGGCGGCCCCGCGTCCAGCGCGTCTTCAAGCCGCTCGACGTGCGCAAGATACGGCTCGTTGGCGCGCATCCATCCGCTCACGCTATTGCGCAGGTCGTTGCCGTGCTCCACAACCAACTGGCCGCGCGCGTTCTCTTCCCGTCCATCCGGGCCATCGGCGTCGAAGGTCAGCACCAGCGTGTTGCGAAACTCCGCCAGATGCGCGCACAACCAACGCGCCGTCGAGAGCTGCATCGACGTGCGATGCAGCAACTCCGACCGGATGGTCCGAATCACCGTTCCATTCGAACTGATCAGCCCATTGCCAGGGTTCAAATCCAGCTCGCGCAGCACGTTGAGCGCATAGCCATGACGCCGCCCCGTGGCGATCACCACCTCCGCGCCCGCACGTTCCGCCGTCTGCAGAGCTGCAAGGTTCCGCACGCTCACGCGGCCGCCCGCCCCCAGCAGCGTGCCGTCCATGTCGATGGCAATAAGCCGTGGATTAGCCAGAAGAACCGTCTCCCAATATTGCGATCAGATCTCGCGACCCATGCATGATGCGTTCAACGACGATCGTTGACTTGTTGTGACGATAAAAGACAAGGTATTGAGGATAACGATCGAGCGGGATACGTCTCCACCCCGCGAAGTCTGGGTGAAGCCCACGAACGGCGACACCAATCTCCGGAAATTGCTGCAACGTCATGCATGTGGTCTGGAATGCGGCCAGAAACCGATTTGAGATGGAGAATGAACCCGTTTCAAGATCGAAGTATTCCGCAATCCCTCGCACGTCCTGGCGGGCTTCGTTGCTGAGACGAACATTCACGAAGCGCGACGTCGTAGAGCGGAGTCCTGTTCGACTTCATCGCGAAGCTTCTTCCACTCCTCCGGGGTCATCAGGACAGATTCGCTCTCCATGCCGAGCCGAAGTTCGGCTTCCAACTGTTCGCGGCTGGTGATGGTCGGTACTCCAAACTCATAGGGTGTACGCACTTTCATCGCAGTCACCTCCATTCAATCATTCTAATTCCCTGAGTCGCGGCCCTGCGCTCTGAAAGTTCTGCGTGCAGGCCGGACCAGAACTCCGGCGTCATTTCGATAGGCCCTCCGCTGTTCAGACTATCCAGCAGCAAAGTCCCCAGCTCTTCCTCAGTGGAAAAACTCGCTGCAGTGGTGAGTTCTTTTATGTCCGCCATAACGCCCTCGATATGCTTCAATTTTAAGGTCTTTTGCCTGTCCGCGTCACGGGCATTCCTGACGTTGCAAATGCAAGCGCAGCATCTCACGATAGAATAGTGCCATGCCTGCAATTGCTTACCTTGAGTGTTCACGTTGTCGTCACCGCGTTTCTGCCGATACCCCTCAGACCATCTGCCCCATCGACGCCGGTTCTCTATATGTCCGTTACGACATGGAGGCCCTTAAAAAGTCCGCCCGTCGCGAACGTCCGGCGCAGCTCGCGGCGGCGTCCGCGGCCAGCCTCGGCATGTGGCGTTACTCTGACGTGCTGCCCGACGCGTCGCCGGTCACGCTTGGCGAAGGCTGGACGCCGATGATCCAAAGCCGCCGTTACGCGGGCCTCTTCATCAAGGAAGAAGGTGCCAACCCCACCGGCACATTCAAAGCTCGCGGCCTCGCCATGGCCGTCACGATGGCGAAAAAATACGGCCTCCGCCATCTCGCCGTGCCGTCCGCCGGCAACGCAGCGGGCGCGCTCGCCGCCTATGCCGCCGCCGCGCAGATCGCCGCGCACATCTTCATGCCCAAAGACGTTCCCTTCGCCAACTATCTCGAAGGCGTCATCTACGGCGCGGACGTGACGATGGTGGACGGCATCATCTCCGACTGCGCGCGTAGGGTCAACGAAAACATCAAGACCCAGAAAGAAAGCGGTGCCGCCCCCGAAGACACCTGGTTCGATATCTCCTCGCTCAAGGAACCCTACCGCGTCGAGGGCAAGAAGACCATGGGCTACGAACTCGTCGAGCAACTCGGCTGGCAGTATCCCGACGCCGTCTTCTACCCCACTGGCGGCGGCGTCGGCCTCATCGGCATGTGGAAAGCCTTCGAGGAGATGGAGCAGCTCGGCTGGGTCTCGGGCAAACGTCCCCGCATGTACGCTCTGCAATCCACCGGCTGCGCGCCGATGGTGAAGGCCTTCGACGAAGGCAAACAGGCCAGTGAATTCTTCCCCAACGCCGACACCTTCGCCGCCGGCCTGCGCGTCCCCAAACCCTACGGCGACACCATCATCCTCGAAATCCTGCGCGCCTCCGGTGGCAGCGCCATCGCCACCGACGACGCGACAATCCTCGCCTCGATTCTCGATTGGGCCAAGCACGAAGGCCTCTTCCTCTCCCCCGAAGGCGCTGCAGCCACCGCCGCCTACGACACTCTGCGCGCCAGCGGAGAAATCAAGTCCGGCGAGCGCGTCGTCCTCTTCAACACCGGTGCCGGATTGAAGTACGTCGACATGACCGCCGACGCCATGAACCTCCGCCGCCCCGGTGCCCTTCCCACCTCGCTCCCCGTCGGTGGAATTATCACGCCAACTTAAGACTGCGTTTTTGTTTGTTTTTCGCCGTCATCCTGACCCTGACTGCAACGAAGGGACGCCCCCGTATTTAGTCCGGGGGGCCTTTGATCCTTTCAAATCGACATTCACGCTTGACGTACAGCACATCCTTCGGTTACGCTTTGCGCCAGAGCCGCGACACAATTGAGAATTCTGGCAATTCGACGGGACGCATTCGCGACCGGTTTAGGTCAGAGCGTTCGGGCCGCATCACTGCGGAATTGATGTCCGATTAACCGCTTGGCGGAGCAAATTTGTGACAACCGAGATAGACGACGACAAATCCGGAATGGAGTTGCGCGACCTGCTCCTGGACGGAGAATTTGCCCAGCGCAAAAGGCGCTTTCGCAGTGCAAAACACCAAACCGAGGTGTTGCGCCGTCTCACCCACTTCCTTGTGGGCAGCCCGAAGATCGTGTTGCAGGAACTGGTCGATATTGCGGTGGAATTCTGCGGGGCCGACAGCGCCGGCATCAGCCTGGAAGAGACCGATGAAGCCGGAGAAAAGCGCTTCCGCTGGGTGGCCATCTCCGGGAGTTTCGCTCAATATCTGGATGCGACCACACCGCGCTTCTTTAGCCCCTGCGGCACATGTTTGAATAGCGGGCGAGCTCAACTCTACCGTGTGACGCAGCCCTATTACGACTTCCTGGGAGTCGTCGCTGAGCCGATCACGGATGGAATGCTGATCCCCTGGATGAATGACGACTTGCGGGGGACCATCTGGGCCGTGGCCCACCATTCCAGGGAGGCTTTCGATCTTGCGGACTATGAATTGCTCACCAGCCTTGCTGAGTTTGCGTCCATCGCCGTTCGACATCGGTACCAGGAAGAGGCGTTGAGAAAGCAGGAAAAAGATGCCCTCCTGGCTTCGAAAGCCAACGAGCTGGCCCATCAGATCAACAATCCTCTACAGAGCCTGACGAATACGCTCTTTCTCGCCCAACAGGGAGGTGCGGACGCGCAATTTTACGTGGAACAGGCGCATGAAGAACTTTCATCTTTGTCGCGCTTGGTGGAAAGATTGCTGAATCTCCAGAATTGGCACGATGGCGATCCAGGTTTCCCCGCGCTGGAGCCGCAAGTCGTGGGCACTCCAAAGTAACCCTCGATTCGCTGTAGAAGATAAATGCGGTAGAAGGAAATTTGCTGCGCCCAAAGGTGCCTGCATTGACCCGACGCCACTAAACCCATAGAATCGGAGATTGCAGGGGTACGGCAGGGCCAGTGTTTTGGCTTACAGCTGTGTGCCTACCAGCTTCCCGCCTGCATTCCACTCCCCGCAAAGTTCGGGTCACAGAAAAGAGTTTCTTATGGCAAATCATGTATCGTCCCTGAAGCGCGCGCGCCAGACCCTCACCAAGACGGCCGTCAACCGCTCCAACAAATCCAAGCTGCGCGGCTCTTTGCGCGCCATGCGCGAGGCCATTGCGGGCGGCGACCACCCAGCCGCGACCACCGCTTACCGGTCGACCGCTTCCGTGCTCGACAAGTCCGTCCAGAAGGGCATTCTGCACAAGAACACCGCCAGCCGTTACAAGAGCCGTCTGAACGCTCGCGTAAAGGCCGTCGCGCCTAAAACGGCCGCTTAGTTTCACAGCGTGTTCCACTCTTCGACAGCAAGGCTGGCCCAGTGCCGGCCTTTTTGCCGCCCGCAACCAGGGGACTCTAAACAACGATAGGGCGCGGCTCACAGGCTGCGAAAAATCGGTAGGGCACGGGTTTACCCGTGCCGTAAATGCAGCATTTGCTTTACGGCTTTAGCCGCTGAGCGCAATGCCGAGGACTGGTTCGGAGCTTGACTAGCGGTTGGGAGATTTCCTGGCGTCGTCCGCGGCCTCCCCAGGACTCAACAAGGATGGCGGCTTGCGGCGCGTATCCTGCACATCGCCTGCATTCGCGGAGGCGTTGTTTTGAGAAGCAGCACCGGCAGAAGCCTGTATAGACGCCGGGGCCACTGGCACGACCGCAGGTTGGGCGCTTTGCACCTGCGCGAGCGCTGGCTCGGACTCCGTGGACGCGTCCGCCGCGTCCGCCAACAACATCCTCAGCCGCACCTTGCTCGTGTGCGGAACGGGCGGCTCGTGCTGCTGCACCTCGGCCAGGTCCTGTTTGTCGCGCGCGCTCAGCGGCGGCAACTCATAGACCTCGATAACGCCATTGCGCAGCACCAGAGCGCTAAGGCCGTCGGGCGCGAGGTCGAAGTTCTGGGCACTGCGCGCGACCGGAACGCAACCCAGCTTCATCAGCAGGTCGCCACTCTCGGCCTGGTAGATCCGGACTTCCTGGGTGGTGAGAGGGTCGAGAGGTTCGCCGATCGATCCAAGCGGCGCCAGCGCGGTTCCCGTCGACGGAGGCGTCGTCGTCGCGACGATCCGGCTGATCGCGAACCGCCCCGCGGACGGCGCGAACGCGAAATGGGCATAGGGGGTGCTACCGCTCAGGGGTTCTTCCCAGGTTTCGTGGGCCGTAAAGTTGAACTCCGAAATCATGATCTTCTCGTCCGTCCCCCGGCAACTGAACACGACGAACTGGCTGGGGCTGACAAATTGCATGCGCGGCGCGCAACTGCTGTCCACGCTGGAGAGCTTGCGCGTTTCGCCGTCGAAGCTGTCGAAGTTCATGGCCCAGCGGCTGCGCTTTTCGCTCTTCGCAAACAGGTAGCCGCGCCCATTGACGGGCAGCAGGCCGACGCTACTGGTCTTCACCGTGCCCGCCGAAACGGACTGCACCGGCGACTCTGGAGAGCCGTTGCCCGCGACCCTCAGAAAGTGGAACGTCTCGGGCGGCTCCGGCTCCTTTTCCGCGGGCGAGTTCATCAAGTTGACCGGACCCGGCGGATGTGGAGGCTTACGTGGCGGAGAGGTTTCGAGCGTCACAAGATCGCCCTCCGGAGACACCAGAACGGCGTCGACAACGTCGGGCGAATGCGCGAAGGGCATCTGCCAGAACGGCTCGGGCGTCGCGAGGTTTGCCAGCGGAGCGACCGCCACCAGCGTGGAGCGCGTGCGCAGCAGAAAACGCCCGCCGCCCAGAGGCCACAGGTATTGCCCATGGTCGTGGAGATGCCAGCGCGTGCGCGCCAGCAATTTACCCGAGGGCAGTTCCAGCAGCAACGCGGCGACGGCGCGGTCGTCGTCCGTGGGCGGGTCGCCGGGGATGCGCTCCACCAGACCGCGCAGACTGTAAGTCAGCAAGACGTGCTGGTCGTCCACGAAATGCACGGTCAGCATGGAGGCGCCCGCGTCCAGCAGCGCCCGCGAAACGCCGGGATATCCCAGGTCGGTCAGCTTCAGCTTGAGTACAGGCTGTGTTCCCCGGGGCGAAGCCTGCGCGGGCCAGGCAGCGACCATCAGCGCCAGAATGAGCAACACCGCCGCCGCCCGGCGTTTTTCGCAATCCCCTGCATCTCGACGATGGGCTGGAACAATCATCCTCACACTCGCGTACATTTACTCTTGCATTAATGAGACGCATCCGGCCAGCCCGCCGGGTGCCCGCCATGCCTCAAAATACTACACGGAGATATCCACCCGATGACTGGACTGACAACTCGCCTTCCATTTGCCCTCGCCCTCGCCCTGTCCACTCTGGCGGCCAGCGCCCAGAGCGCGCCCCTCCAACCCGCAATCCACGCTTCGGTCGATACTCCAACCGCGACGCATTACGTTGCGCCTCCCGCCTTCGACTTGTCTTCAATCGACAAGGGCGCGGACCCCTGCAAGGATTTTTACAAATTTGCCTGCGGGAACTTCGTGAAGAACCACCCCATTCCCGCCGACCAGCCGGGCACCGACCAGTTCTATCTGCTCTACAACGTCAACACCCAGGCGTTGAATGGGATTGTGACGAAACTTGCAGCCGGAGGCGCTTCCCGCACGCCCAACGAGCAGAAAATCGGCGACGCCTACGCCTCCTGCATGGACACGGCGGCGATCGAAAAGAAAGACCTCGCGCCCCTTCAACCGCTGCTCGACGAGATCGACCACACCGGCCGGGCCGGGATGCCTGCGCTCGCGGGCAAGCTGCAACGCATCGGGGTGAACGCGCTTTTCAGTTACGGCGAAATGCAGGACTTCAAGGACGCGACCCGGCAGATCGCGGTGGTCGATCAGGGCGGCCTGGGCCTGCCCGAGAAGGACTACTATCTGCGCGAAGGCGACAAGGACAAAACCATCCGCGAGCAGTATGTCGCGCACGCCGCGAAGATGCTGACGTTCGGCGGCGAGACGCCGCAGCAGGCGCTGCTCGATGCGAACGCGATTCTGGCCTTTGAGACCACGCTGGCGAAGGCGTCGCAGAGCGTCACCGACCGGCGCAATCCGGAGGCGATCTATCATCTCGAAACCATGGACCTGTTCCAGAAGGACCTGGGCCACGCCCCGTTCGCGCTTTTTCTGGAAGCCATCCATTCGCCCAACGTGACGGAGTTGAATGTGACCAACACGGCCTTCATGCCGGCGCTGGTGCAGGCGACGATGGCGACCGACATTGCCACGCTGCGGGCGTATCTGCGCTACCAGTTGCTGACCGCTGAAGCGCACAATTTGCCCAAGCGTTTCGACGATGAGAACTTCGATTTCTACGGGCGCAAACTGAACGGCCAGCCGGAACAACCTCCGCGCTGGAAGCGTTGCTCGCAGCAGGTGGACACCGCGCTCGGCGAGGCGCTCGGACAGGTCTACGTCGCGCAGTATTTCGCGGGCAATGCCAAAGCCAAGACGCTCGAAATGGTCCACGACATCGAGCACGCCATGGACCGCGACATCGACCAGCTCGACTGGATGTCTCCCGCGACCAAAGTGCGCGCGAAGGAAAAGTTGCACGGCATCGCCAACAAAATCGGCTATCCGGACAAATGGCGCGACTACAGCAAGCTGACGATTTCGTCCGACGACGCCCTCGGCAATGGAGAGCGTGCGACGGCCTTCGAGAACGACCGCCAGCTCGCCAAGATCGGCAAACCGGTCGACAAGACGGAGTGGGGAATGACGCCGCCGACCGTCAACGCCTACTACAACTCCAGCATGAACGACATCAACTTCCCGGCCGGCATCCTGCAACCCGCTTTCTACGATCCCAAGGCCGACGACGCGGTCAACTACGGGCACATCGGCGCCGTCATCGGGCATGAGCTGACCCATGGCTTCGACGATGAAGGCCGCAAGTTCGACGCCACCGGCAACCTGAAGGATTGGTGG
>JALYTE010000139.1 GCA_030854435.1 Acidobacteriota bacterium
CATTGCGCTGGTGACGGTCGACGATTGCTGCTTCTCGACCCCCCGCATCATCATGCACAGATGGTGCGCTTCAAGCACGACCCCCACGCCCTGCGGTTGGATCGCATCGAAAATCGCTTCGCCGATCTGCCGCGTCAATCGTTCCTGCACCTGTAGGCGGCGCGCGAAAACATCGACGATGCGGGGGATTTTGCTGAGGCCGATCACTTTTCCCTGCGGCACATACGCGATGTGCGCCTTGCCGAAAAAGGGGATGAGGTGGTGCTCGCACTGCGAATAGAACTCGATGTCCTTCACGATCACCATCTCGTCGTAATCGACGTCGAAGAGCGCATCGTGCAGAACGTCTTCGATCTTCTGGTCGTAACCCTGGGTCAAAAACGCCATCGACTTTTCCATCCGCTCGGGCGTGCGGAGAAGGCCGTCGCGCGTGGGGTCCTCGCCCATGCGGCGCAGGAGTTCGGCGTACATTTCTCGTGTGCTCGCGCTGCTGAGTGCGTTGCTTTCGGGCATTGCGGCTGTGCCTTTCTAAGGTTGATGCTCGCCTTCGCCGAAGTACTCGAACGAGTTGTTGCCCGTCTCCTCGATGCGAATACGTTTCAGTTTCGCGTGCGGATAAGGCTCGAAGATACGCCACAGTTCGAGGCAAAGGTTTTCCGTGCTGGGCACAATACCGCGAAAGCACTCGAGCGTGTTGAGGTTGGCATGATCGAAAATATCGAGTAGCTCGCGTTGCGCGAACCCATCGAGGTCGGCGAGATTTGCGACCATCCCGGTCGTCGCATCGACAGCCCCGGCGAACGTGACCTGGGCAACGTAATTGTGACCATGACCGTAGGGATTGTTGCACTTGCCGAAGATTTCGCGGTTGCGCTCGGGCGTGAGCGCATCGACGTGCAAACGGTGCGACGCGGAAAAACGGTAGCGGCGATTCAAATGCGCGATGGGCTTCATGCATTCTCTCCGTAGTAATCGACGAAGAGGTCGGGCATTTCGTAGACGCGCACGCGATGAAGTTTCGCGTTGGGGATTTTGCCGTCGAGACGCCGCCATATCGCGATCGCGATGTTCTCGGTGGTCGGAATGGCCGTCGCGAACTCGGGCACTTCGTGGTTCAAGTGGCGATGATCGTAAACCGAGACGACCTCGCGTTCGAGGATGTCCTTGAGTTGCTTAAGATCGACGACGAAACCCGAAGTGGGGTCGATATTCCCCGCGACCGTGACTTCCAACGTGTAATTGTGGCCGTGACCCTGGCGGTTGGCGCACTTGCCGAAGACGCGATGGTTTTCGGCGTCGCTCCAGGCATCGTTCCAATAGAAGTGCGCAGAGGAGAAGTCGGCTTTGCGGGTGAGCAGGATCATAAGGGCAGCGAACAGGAAACAGTAAATAGCAGTCCCGTTGTTTCTAATGTATGGGATGCGAGAAGAGTTGTGGCGATGCAAGCAAAAGCAGATTCCCTTCGGGAATGACAGAAAGAAAAACCGCAGATTCCCTCCGAATGACAGAAAGAAAAGCAAGTGCAACTACAAATCCAAAGTCAGCGGCCGGTTCGATATTCCCTGCCCTTCCACGCGATCCGATGTAACAGTTTGTGGTTCATCCAACTGCGAATGAGCAACGCAATAAAAAGCGGCAATGCGAAGACTGAAATCGCGCAATCGACGAACGGAAAGTTCGAGCGGGCCACGCGGCGATAGAAGCGGAACAACGTTCGCGCCCAGAGCAGAATGATCGCAGTCCGTTGCCACAAAACGAGATACGGCAGAGCGTAAATCAGGGCCGGCAGCAGCAGCAATAAAATATCCAGCAGCCGCCACGCGGCCAGCGTCAGCGCGTGGGGAAACAGCAGGACGAGGTTTTTCGTCCAGCCTTCAACCATGTCGCCAAATCCCCGATACATGCGGGTGGAGAGCGCATCGGGCGCGTAGCGAAAGCGAATCGCGCGCTTGGATCTCTTAATGTTGAAGGCGAGATCGACGTCTTCAAGCACCGACTTGCCCACCATGCGATGGCCGCCGACCGCGAAGTACGCGTCGCGTTCCACCAACAAAAACTGGCCATTCGCCGCAGCCAGACGGCGCGCGGGATCGTTGACCTGATCGGTCGGATAGACCGTCGCCAACTCCGAGAAAACCAGGGGCATCAGCGCGTGTTGTGCGAGTCCCTTGACGATCTGTCGCGGCGAATAGGACAACAGCGAAACGCTATGCTTCTTCGCCTCATGCAGGGCGCGGACCAGGTCGCCCGGCTCATGCAGCGTGTCCGCGTCGGTGAAGAGCAGCCAACGCCCACGCGCCTGTTGCGCTCCCGCCCAGCAGGCGTTGGTCTTGCCGGTGAAGCCGCGCTTGGTCGCGCTCAACTCCAGCGGAGGGGCGCGGAGCACGGTCACTCCCATGTGTTGCGCGGCGGCCCCGTCGGCGATCTCATGGGTACGGTCGGTAGAATCGTCGTCCACAACAATCAGTTCCCAATCGCGGCCCAGCGCAAAGGTGACCGCATCGTCCTGCGCGAGCAGCGACGCGAGACAGCCGCTCAACACCGCTTCCTCATTGCGCGCGGGCACGATGACTGAGAGCTCGAAGATCGGGGCGGGGCGGTCGGCATCGCGGTCCCACGTCCGAGAATCCGGACGTGGGGCACCCCGATCTTGGCCGGAATCCGGTCGCGATGAGATGTCATCATTGCCGAGTCCGAGGGGCGAGATGCGCGAAGTGTCCACGGCTTCGTATTATAGAAAGCGGAGCGTGCGCGTGCGGCGAGGGACCAAATGGATGACGGCAATGTTGATGTTGGCTGGAGCAGTCGCGGGCTGCGACCGGGGCAGTCATCCGGGACAGCTCGGTCAGGCCGCGCCGGTCTTTACGCTGGACGATGGCGCGCAATCGGTCGATCTCGCCCGCCTGCGCGGACACGTCGTCGTGCTGAACTTCTGGGCGACGTGGTGCCCGCCCTGCATCGAAGAGCTGCCCAGCCTCACCGCCATGCAGCAGGAGTTGCCGCAGATTCAGGTCGTCGCCGTGAGCACGGACGAGGACGAGGCCGCGTACAAAAACTTTCAGGCGCGATACCCGTTGCACCTGCTCAGCGTCCGCGACAGTCATCAGAAAGTCAGCGCGATGTACGAAAGTTTCCGTTGGCCGGAGACGTACGTGATCGACAAAAATGGCATCGTCCGCCGCAAGTTCATCGGTGCCCAGGACTGGACCAGCCCGGAGATCATCGACTTCCTCCGCAAGCTCGCGGCTTGATTTCCGCGCGCTGCTAAAATCACACCATATGACGCAGCTTGACGTGATGTATCGCTACCGGACGCCGCCGACGGAACTCGCGACGATGGCCCTGGGCCGCATTCGCGAGGTCTATGGCATACGCCGCGTCGAGTTCAACGAAACCGACCAGACCGTGCGCGTGGAATACGACGCGACGCGCCTGACCGAGCCGATCGTGCATCAACTTCTCCGGCGAGCGGGGCTGGATGTCGCCGAGCGCATTTCGCTGGTTCCGGAGCAGTCCGGACCTTTACCGGTCGCCGCCGCTGCCGTCTGACGAAGTTGCCGCCACACTCTACATCGGGTATTCTTGGTTAGTTGCCTCGCTGCAATGTGCGCCCGTAGCTCAGCTGGATAGAGCGTTTGGCTACGAACCAAAAGGCCGGAGGTTCGACTCCTTCCGGGCGCACCATTACCGCCTCCTCCATCCTCCCTGCACCCACCTCACTCTGTCATCTCGACCGTAGGCGCGTTTTTTGCGCCGCAGTGGAGAGACCTGTAGTGCGCCCCATTCCTAAATTGTCTTCGCGCCTGAGTGAACCGAAGAGTATCTTTTGGCGATCTTTGATTGACGACTAATTCAGTCCGAGATAAGATTGTCGTTGAAACTAAGGAACTTCAACACGTTTGAACGAGGCGACTCCAGAGCCACCGGACGAGAAAGACGGGAATGCTACAAGCTTTTATCATCACGCTGCGAGAGGGCGTAGAAGCGGCGCTGATCGTCGGAATCGTCTTCGCCTACCTCGACAAAATCGAGCGCCGCGAGCTAAAGCGGACCGTCTTTTTCGCGCTCGCCGCGGCCATTGCCGCCAGCGTCGGCGTCGCTATCGTCATCTCGCACCTGCAATTCAACCAGGACATTTTCGAAGGCTGGGTGATGCTGGTGGCCGCCGCTTTCGTCGTCGGAATGATCTGGTTCATGCACCGCACCGCGCGCACCATGCGCGGCACGATCGAGTCCAGGGTCGCCAACCTCACCGCGTCGAAGCTCGGACTGTTCCTGTTCGTCTTCCTGATGGTGCTACGGGAAGGCGTCGAGACGGTGCTGATTCTCGCCGGCGTTTCGCTCAACTCCACCGAGCTGATGAGCTTTACGGGGACGGTGCTCGGCATCGCGTCCGCGGTCGTGTTCGGCGTGCTCTTCATTCGCGGCAGCGTGCGCATCAATTTGCATCGCTTCTTCCGCGTTACGACGGTCATCCTTTACTTCGTCGTCTTTCAGTTGGTGATAAGCGGCCTGCACGAGCTTTCCGAAAACGGCATCCTCCCCTCCAGCACCACCGAAATGCGCTACATCGGCCCCATCGTGCGCAACGACATTTTCTTCTTCGTCACCATGCTCGCCCTCGCCGGCCTGATGGTGCTCTTCGAGTACAAACGCCGCACGCCCATGGTGATTGCCGCCAACGCCACCCCTGCGGACCGTCGCAAGGCGGAGTGGTCTGCCCGCCGCGAGAAACTTTGGATGAACGCCGTCGTCAGCATCAGCTTCCTGTTTATTTTTCTCTCGACGGCGGAGTTCATCTACGCAAAAAGCTCGACTGCGTTGAGCGCGGCAACGCCCGTCACGCTCATCGGAAGCCAGGTGACAGTTCCCGCGTCAGACATCAACGACGCCAAGCTGCACCGCTACGCCGTCCACATCGACGGCGCGGACGGCAAGACCACCGAGGTACGTTTTCTGCTCTTTCGCAAGCCCGACGGCAACATCGTCACGGTCGCCGACGCGTGCCACATCTGCGGCCCGGTCGGCTTCTACATGGGCCCGCAGGGCATCACCTGCAAAATGTGCTCGTCCCCGCTGGTCGCAAGTTCGATGGGCCAGCCTGGCGGTTGCAATCCCATTCCCATGAAGTCGAGGATCGAAGCCGGCCAGGTCATTATTGCGAAGGCCGACCTTGAGCCGTTCGTCCAGATTTTTGGCGGAAAATAGCGTATGTTTCTGCGCCTCCTTTGGGAAAGCTTCGCACGCCAGCGCCGCCGCAAAATCCTTGCCGGCCTCGCCATCCTGCTCGGCGTCACGGCCGTCACCGCGATGCTCGCCCTAGCAACGACCATCGGTGACCGCATCCACCGCGAGCTTGCCGTGTATGGCGCAAACATCACCGTCTACCCAAAGGCCGACACGCTCGACGTCAAGATCGGCGATCGCAGTCTCAAGCCCGCGACCGGCGGGACCTACCTGCACGAGAGCGATCTCGTAAAACTGCGCGGGATTTTTTGGGCGAACAACATTACCGGCGTCAGCCCGGAACTCAAGGTTCCCCTCGAAATATCCACGGCCCAACATGCAAGCGCCGACATCGAAGCGATCGGCTTATGGTTCAACCACAAGCTCGCTGCCAATGGCGACGCCGGAATTGTCACAGGCGCTCCACGACTCCATCCATCCTGGCGACTCGACGGAACATGGCCATCGGAAAACATCTTGGCTCCAAAAGATCGTGTTCCACTTCACGTCGATGCAGTCGTCGGAAAGGCCTTGGCCCAAAAACTTCAGATACACATCGGCGATGTTCTTCTGGCCGCAATTGCTTTCCCGCACGACGACCCGCCCTTCGCTCCACTCAACGTGGATTTGCGTGTTTCAGGCATCGTGTCCGCCGGAGACGTCACAGACAACCAAGTCCTCCTGCCGCTTGCTCTTGCACAACAGATAGCTCGCCAACCCGACGCCGTCTCCCGCGTCGAAATCTCCGCCCGCACCCGCCCCGAAGACGCCTTCGCCCGCCTCGACCCCGACAAGCTTTCATCCAAGCAGCACGACCTCTGGTATTGCCGCCCCTACGCCAACTCCATCGCCTACCAAATCCGCGAAGCCATCCCCGGCGCGGAGGCCGAACAAGTCCGCCAAGTGGAGCAGAGCGAGGGCACAATCCTTCAACGTATCGGCGGGCTGATGTGGCTCATCTCCGCCGCCGCACTGCTCGCCGCGGCGGTCGCCGTCAGCGCGGCGATGGCGACGGCGGTGCTCGAACGCCGCGCCGAAATCGGCCTGATGCGCTCGCTCGGCGCGAGCAAGGGTCGCATCGCCTCCCTGTTCTATGCGGAGGCGGGCCTGCTCGCAATGATTGCGGGCCTGGGCGGCTATGCGCTCGGCTCGTTGATCGCGGCGGCGCTTACCGCTAAAATTTTCGGCGAGCCTTCGGGTATCGCGCTGGCTCATGCGTTCAATCCCGTGCTATTGCCCGTGGTGTTGGGTCTCGCGCTGCTGGTCGCGATCACGGGCAGCACGGCTTCGATTCGCGGCGCGTTGCGAATGGATCCGTCGACAGTATTGAGGACGGACGCTTGAGCCCGACGACCCTACAAGCGTCAGAACCCCTGTCTCAGAAGCGAGACAGGGGGCACCCAAATCGTGCGGGGATTGGGATTTCCCTCGGCCGGATGCTGTTGCGGTCGCTCAAGCATCGCCGCGCTCGCGGTCTTTCCGCGCTGGCCGCGCTCACCGTTTCGGCGATGGTCGCGACCGCGCTGTTGACCCTCTACGCCGACCTCGATGCAAAACTGCACCACGAGTTCCGCGGCTTCGG
>JALYTE010000150.1 GCA_030854435.1 Acidobacteriota bacterium
CAATAATGCCGTCCTTCACGTCCTTCTCGTTAGGCAGGCCGAGATGTTCCTTGGGCGTCACATAGCACAGCATCGCCGCGCCGTGCCATCCGATCATCGCCGCGCCGATCGCGCTCGTAATGTGGTCGTACCCCGGAGCGATGTCGGTCACCAGCGGCCCCAGCACATAGAACGGCGCGCCGTCGCACAACGCGACTTCCATCTCCACCTGCTCCTTGATCTTGTCCATCGGCACATGCCCGGGGCCTTCGATCATCACCTGCACATCGTCCTTCCAGGCCTGACG
Organism: Acidobacteriota bacterium; assembly: GCA_030854435.1. Lineage (GTDB taxonomy): Bacteria > Acidobacteriota > Terriglobia > Terriglobales > Acidobacteriaceae > Granulicella. The sequence continues at coordinate 287 of JALYTE010000150.1, forward strand.
AGTCAGTTCGCCCAGCGTCTTCAACTCCGCAAACTGCGCCTCGTCGCTCGCGTCCGCAACGCAACCCGGCCGCAGCCCATCGCCCAGCGAGTAGCTCACGTCGTACTTTGCCATCACCTTCGTGATGCGGTCGAAGTTCTCGTACAAAAAGTTCTGCTTATGGTTCGCCGTCATCCACTGCGCCAGAATCGCGCCGCCGCGACTGACGATGCCCGTAATCCGCTTCGACACCATCGGAACGTACTGCACCAACACGCCCGCATGGATCGTAAAGTAATCCACACCCTGCTCGGCCTGCTCCTCGATCACTTCAAGGTAAAGGTCGATATTCAAATCCTCAACACGCTTCACCCGCGAGAGCGCCTCATACAACGGAACCGTACCAATCGGCACCGGCGAGTGCCGAATAATCTGCTCGCGAATCATCGGAATATCGCCGCCGGTCGAAAGGTCCATCACGGTGTCCGCGCCAAAATGCACCGCCGTATGCAGCTTGCGCAACTCTTCATCGACATTCGACACAATCGCCGAGTTGCCGATATTCGCATTGATCTTGCACAGCGATTCAACCCCGATCGCCATCGGCTCCAACTCCGGATGGTTGATGTTCGCCGGGATAATCATCGCCCCTTTGGCAATTTCCGCCCGCACCAACTCCGCCGAAATCTTCTCCTTGTGCGCGACGAACGCCATCTCCTCGGTCACCAATCCCTTGCGCGCAAAGTGCATCTGGCTCATGTTCCAGTCGCCGGTCCGCGCGGCTTCTTCCTTGCGCTTGACGATCCAATCCGTGCGCGGCATCGGCACGGTATAGTTGGTCGCGTGCCCATGCCCATTGCTGTTGCTATGGCCGATATTATTGCTACTCATATCTCAAAATCCCCATCTAAAAAGTATACGCCGCAGCGCACCGCTCCCTCGCCGTCCACGAAGCTGGGTGCCCCATGTCCGGATTCTCGGACATGGGTTCTGCGAGCGGCGGACAACGTCTCCCTCGAAGGCCCCACAAGCGTCTAATGTCAGCGATGACGATTCATAAATTTGCCGCCATTTCGATCATGTTCTGTACGCTCGCTGCCTCCCCCCAAAACGGTGCCCACGGCATCCTCGGCGACTGGCGCGAACCCACAGGTTCCGTCATCGCAATCTTCAAATGCGGCACCGACATCTGCGCGAAGACGGTCGCCATCAGCCCTCGCGCTCCATCGCAACTGGACATCCACAACCCCGACCCCAAAGCCCGTACCCACGCGCTTTGCGGCCTCCAGATCGGCTACGGATTCCACCAGAGCGACCCCTCCCACGCCGACGACGGCAAGCTCTACGACCCAAAATCCGGCAAAACCTATCGCGGCACGATGACCGCCGAAGGCAATCAACTCCACCTGCGCGGCTACGTTGGCTTCAAAGCATTCGGCAAGACGGAAACCTGGATGCGCACCGAACGTCCCGTCACACCTTGCCCACGATAGCGGAATAATCTGGCTTTGCCTTCGGGAGGGAGCAGTGGCCTTCAGGAGGGAGCAGTGGCCTTCAGGAAGGGGGAGTGGCCTTCGGGAGGGAGCAGTGGCCTTCAGGAAGGGGGAGGGGCCTTCGGGAGGGAGCAGTGGCCTTCAGGCCACTGAAATTCACATCGTCGAGAATGGGCCTTTAGGCCCGGGTTGTCGCGGACCATGGATCATCCGTCATGGCCACGAGACCGCTTGATACAGTGATTCAGTGAACAACGATTTCTCTCTCCCACTCGGCTTCCAATGGTCCGCCGTCAAAGCCGGCATCAAGGCCAGCGGAAAACCCGACCTCGCACTCGCCCTCTGCCCCGACGGAGCGACCGCAGCAGCAATGTTCACGCAGAACCAGGTCGTCGCCGCGCCGATCATCGTCGGCCGCAAACATCTCGCCGCAACCGGCGGCAAAGTCTCCGCGCTGGTGGTCAACGCGGGCAACGCCAATTGCGCGACGGGCGAGGCGGGCCTCAACGCCTGCCTCAAAGGCTGCATCGCGGTCGGCGACCAGTTCGGATGTGTCTTCGACGAAGTCTTCCCATCGTCCACCGGCATCATCGGTGTCCCATTCCCCACTGAAAAGTTTCTCGCCGCCATTCCCGCCGCCGCCGCCGCGCTTGGAGACATGCCTGAACACGCAGAAGCCTTCGCCACTGCTATCCTCACCACCGACACCAAGCTCAAAATCGCCCTCGCCACCATCGAGGTCGGCGACAAAGCTGTCCATATCTTTGGCTGTGCAAAAGGCGCAGGCATGATCGCCCCCAACCTCGGCCCGCCGCACGCCACCATGCTCGTCTACCTCTTCACCGACCTCGACGCAACCTCCGCCCAACTCCGCAATCTCCTCGCTCCAGCAGTCGAGACCAGCTTCAACTCCATCTCCATCGACGGCGACACCTCCACCAACGACACCGTCCTCCTCCTCGCCAGCGGCAAGAGCGGCGTCATCGCGCAGGGCGACGCAGTTCCAGCTTTCGAGACGGCGCTCCAGCGCGTCTGCGACTCCCTAGCCCACCAGATCATCGACGACGGCGAAGGCGTCACCCACGTCGTCACGCTCGAAATCACCGGCGCGCGCAGCGACGCGGACGCCAAACAAATTGCCCGCTCCATCGCCC
>JALYTE010000207.1 GCA_030854435.1 Acidobacteriota bacterium
GTGCTGGAGCGCGGGTCTACGCTCTCGACCGGCCAGAAGCAACTCATCTCGTTTGCCCGCGCGCTCGCCCACCGCCCCGGCATCCTCATCCTCGACGAGGCCACCAGCTCCGTCGACACTGACACAGAACTGCGCGTCCGTCTCGCGCTGGAACGCATGATTACAGGGAGGACATCGGTCCTTATCGCGCACCGACTCTCGACCGTGCAGACGGCGGACACCATCCTCGTCATGCACAGGGGCCAGCTCCGCGAACAAGGCACCCACCAGCAACTCCTCGCCGAGCGCGGCCTATACTACAAGCTCTACCAGCTCCAGTACAAAGACCAGGAATTGGTCGCCGCCGACTGACGCTACGATTACCTAAACTTTGATAAGAGATCGGCGTGGCCTGCTGCAGCCTCGTCACTCCCACGACCTATACAGCTTCGCCCACGCGCTCTTCGGATACTTCGTTTGCGTCACAACGAAGAGTCTGTGATTCAGCTCTTTGGTCGCATCGGTGCGACAGCCATTGCGCACCACGCGTTGCGCGAAACCGAGGATGTCCGGCGTACGCGGATCCGCCGGATGCTGCTTCTGCCACTCCAGCGCGGAGCGTGCAAAGTAATCGGAGGCGCAGGGGATTGCGCGCAGTGCCACAACCTCGCGCGCCGCCACCGCGCGGTCGGTCGCGGATAAAAATGGCGGGGCCGGCATCTCATCCCGCTCGATCGGCTGCGTGCCGAAGAACGTCGGCGATACTGCGGCGCTTCCGTTTGTAGCCGCTCGGTATGTCCTGCTCTCTCGCCACCAATTGTCGCGGTAAGAATCGTAGGCCGCGAAGCCGTCAGGTCGTTGTAGGCCATCGCGCACAATAGGCTCGGTGGAGGCGAACCGCATGAGCGCCAGCAGACCCGCGGCGCGGCGGTCGTTGGCAGTGGCGGCCGCGTCATACTTTTCGAGCCACGGCTTCCACGCCGGATAGCATCCGCTCAGTACCTGTGCCACGTCTTTCGCAATCTCCGGTCGTTCCAGCAGCACCGCTCGCGTCCATGTCGATTGCGCAATCTGGAAGCGAAGGTTTGGCACCAGCGTCTTGCTCTCTGCGGCCTCGGCCAGCATCGACAATGGCATTCGCGTATTTAAAATTGTGGCCGTGTCGTGATCGAAAAGGCGGGTCATGGCATCGGAAGACCGCACGCCGCAAAGCCCGGCGCCGAGTTTCGTAGCGGGCGCATCCGGCTCTTCCGAATAGCCGTTGTCGATACCGGCAGGCAGCGTTCCAGCGTCTTCCAGAAAAGTTTCGAGCGTCGGCGAACTACGTTCGTGCAGCATCATGAACAGATTGATCGTCGACCGTGACTGCGTGCGCTCGACGTCAGGCAGCAGCGCGTCCAGTTCCGTCCGCGTTCCCGGCTCGGCAATCGTCAGGCGCAAACGATGATATGTCGCGGCCATCCATGCGGGAGAATTCTTTGGAACGCCCGCCGCATCGTGGGTCAGTTCCGCCGCTGTTGAATCTCCAGGCCGCGCCGCCGTAAGCGCGGCGATCAGCCACGGAGTCCTGTGCGTCGCGTGCCAACCTGATACCGCCGCCTCCAATGCCGACGGATGCGACTCTGGCCCAACGGCCGCGCTTTCGCTGGCGACCGAAACGGCACCCTTCATGGCCCGTAACCATGTCAATCCCGCGTCAGGGCTGTCCGGCTTGATCTTCAGACGCGTGATTCCATGATCGGATTGTGCATCGCTCGATCCCAACAGAAAGTCGAGATCGATGACCGCCTGGCGAAACTGCCCGGCCGTCTGCGCGCGTTTGGCTCCCATTGTTCGCGCGGCCAGAATCTCGCCTTGCGCAGCGGGATCCAACCGCAGCATCACGAAGTCGAGCAACCGGCCCGCAGTCGCATGAAACTGCTGCATCGACGGGTCGGCCAGAATGGGGCGCAGCACATCGCGAGCTTCCGCGAGACGCGCTGGCCTTTGCCGCTGGATAGCTTCCTCGTAGCGCTGCTCCACCTTATAGCGCTCGGCCGCCTGCGCGCTCTGCTCCTGCGTTTGCGCGTTGGCATTCACTGGAACGGCGGCAGGCATCTCCGTAATCTGACCATTGGTGGCCTTGCGGATCATGGCGCGCGCAATCACCAGCCGCGCCGTATCGCGCCAGGGTGAATCGCGGTCCGCCGAGATTGTCCGCAACTCCGCAATCGCTCCGTCATAGTCCGCCGTGTAGAACTTCGCCGCAGCCGTCTGATAGGCGCGGTCCTGCTTGAGCCACAACGGCGCATTGGCAGCGGCAGCCTCCGGGAGTGTGTTCCCACTACCGCTACAGTTGGAAAAGACCGCCGTCTGTCCACGCTCCCAATCGGCCACGCTCGCAGGATCTTCGCCGTGAGCCGCATGGCGCGCTTCATGGGTTTGCTTTGCGACCGCGAACGCATCGGGCAAGCAGTTCTGGAACGTTTGATAGTCGCTGCCGGGCACGAGACGTCCCTCGGGCATATCTGCGCGTGGGGGATTCCCATAGAGTTCCTGGTCCAGTGCGACCATCTGTTGCTGCTCGCCCGGGGTCAGCCCATGTCCGTTCATCCAGTCGTACCCTGCGATTAGATGGCGCAGGCGGTATTGCGTCTGCGGCACGCCGATGCGTCCCTTCACGTAGTCGGCATAGATGCCATCGGGACGCGTGAGTTGTACGAACTCTGCTTCGGCAAAGAACGGTCCGCACCCGTTGCTCGGCAGCACGAACGCGAAGAGGACGAACAGAGCGGCGGCGAAAATGCGCAACAACTTCATCGGACAAGCTCCTGTGCAAGCGATGTATTGGCTAGTGAGGATACAACCGCGAACTGTGCATCGCGCCAGGGACGGGGTGCGAAGATGTATACCCGGGTCGACGAATTCAAGGTGTTGAAGTTTGCCGGCCAGGGTTCGTCCGTCGCGACGCCCACGCTACCGCGGCAGAGCGGCTCAGCCAGACGGTAAAATCGCGGCCCCTGACTGGAGATTGCCCGTGGCCCTCCCATGCGAAAGAACATCGGGACAGCCTCATCGATGGGCAACCCATGCAACCACGAATCCGCCCCGCACCAACTCACCAGCGCAGTTATCGAAAGTGGCAGTCCGAGCGGTAACTGCGGCTTCAGCAATTTCAACACGCCTGCGTAGAACTCGCGCTGCGACGCGTTCGCATCGAAGTCGACTTGCAGGGCGCGCAGATTGTTGCGTCGGCCAATCTCCGCGAGCCGGGTCGCCACCGAGGCGCGCAACTTAGGCGTATCCACAAATCCTGCGCGCGTCTCGATGCGCACCACGGCCATCACGCGAGCGTCCAGCGCGGTCCGCAACGGCTGCCGTCTAGGAAGCGCAATGAGGAGGTCGCCGACCAGCAGCGTTTCCGCCAGATAGGCCACGCCAACCGTCGGTGGCAGTGCATGGAGGTCTTCCGGCTCCTCCCACGCCCATAAAACGCGAGCGGGCATGGCCTCGGAGAATGCAGCGGGCAGCGAGGGCTTTGCCACGTTTAGCGCCCTCGCCTGCCGCCAGCGAAACCCGGCTGCTCCAAGCACGACGGCTGCTGCAACCAGCAATAACAAGCACACGGTCTGTGGCGGGCGCTCCATCGCTGCAACTATATCGCGCCCGCGAGCATTCGCCTCGGCTTTGCCAGGCCTCCCTCAATCTAGCGGAAAGACTTCTTCTCCGCCATGTCGCACAATTTACCGACCCGACGCAGCCGCGCTTCCGGCGTCCGGTAATAAAACACACCCATCAACTCGCCGCGCCGCTGCAAGGCCGTCATCTTTTCCCATCCTGCCTTCGCCTTCGGTCTCGTCCGAAACGCGGCCGCGATCACTGGCGGAAGCTCCATCTCCGCCTCCATGGTCGCGAGCAGCCGTTCCGCCATCTGCTCCGAGCGCCGCATTCGTGCCTCGTCGCTCTTGACGGCACGAATCCACTTGCCAATCTCGCGCCGCGTATACTCCGTCAACTCGTCGTACCAAGCGCGCAGGCCATCTTCGTCGTCGAGCAGCACCGCCAACTCATCCGGCAACTCCGCCGCGCGCTCCTCCAAATCCGACTCCAGCGTGAACTCCGCCTCCTGGCCCACGCGAACGCGCCCACCCGTCTGCATCGCCTTGTTCACCAGCAGATAGAAACCACCGCGCGGTTCGGGAAACAGCGAAGTCCGAAACGCAAACCCATTCACCTCACCGCGCACCCGCAGCCGCACCATCTTTTTCCACATCGTCGCCGGGTCGAAAGGAACGCGCGCAATCGTCCACCCCAGCGCGCGATCGCCTTTTTCCAGCGAGGCATGAAAACTCTTGCATTGAGGATCGCGAGCAGACATCGCGCTAGCCGTGCTTTGTGCGTGTTTCCATCACAGCGACGCGTTCGCTGATGGGAGCAACCTGACGGAACACTTCCACCTGATTGTTGGCGCGAAGGGAGGCAAACTCAGAACGCATCTCGGCGCGAAAAGCATCGAGAGTCTTCATCACGGCGTCGTGCTGGATTTCGCTTTGTTTTTGCAGCGCTTCAAGTTTTGCAGAGTGAGACTTGAGATCAGGAGCCACGAGATCTTGAATCGCCTGGCGCAATCCTGTGACGATGTCGGACATGGTCTCTCCTTTACGTATTATACCGCTGAGGCCAGCACACCTGAGCCATACTAGTTTCTGAGCTTCGCTTATCGCTACCCGCCCCAACCCGCGCATCTTCCTCTCCGCCGGCGAAGCCTCCGGCGACCACTACGGTGCGCGGCTCATCGCCGAACTCAAGCAGCGCCTCCCGGCCGCGACCTTCACCGGGCTCGGGGGCGATGAGATGGCCACCGAAGGCCAGCAGCAAACCGTACGCGCCGAAGATGTCGCCGTCATGGGCATCACCGAAATCCTGCGCCACATCCCTCGCATCGTCGTCAGCTACCGCAAGCTCGTGCGCTCCATCCGCCGCGACAAGCCAGCAGTCGCAGTTCTGATCGACTTCCCCGATATTAACTTCCGCCTCGCGAAACGTCTCCACGCGGTAGGCGTCCCAGTCATCTGGTTCGTCTCGCCACAGCTTTGGGCGTGGAAGCGGTCGCGCCTGCGCTGGGTGCGGCAGCGCGTCTCGAAAATGCTGGTCATCTTTCCATTTGAAGAAACTTTCTACCGCAACCGCGGCGTCGCAGCCGAGTTCATCGGCCACCCACTCGCCGAAGCCGCGCTGCCCACTATCAGCCGCGAAGACTACGCCATGCAACACGCCCTCGACCCCGCGAAAATCTGGATCGCGCTCCTCCCCGGCAGCCGCTGGAAAGAGATTCGCGCCAATCTTCCCGCGCTGCACGAACTCGCCGTCTCGGACCTCATCGCCACGCACTCCTCCGGGATCACCTTCGATGGCGACCGTCTTGAACTCCCGACCGACGCCGCTGCGCATACACGTTTCGAGTTCTTGCTGCCTGTGGCTTCAACCATCGACCGCGCGCGTCTCGAAGCCTATCTGCAAACCCTCAACGCCGAGCACGTCAAGTACCTCGGCCCCGAAGCCTCGACCCTCCGCCTCACGCTGGTTCCCGAAGCCCGCGAAGCCCTCTTCCACGCTCGCGCCTCAGTCGTCGCGAGCGGCACCGCGACCATCCAGGCGGCGGTCATCGGCAATCCTTTAGTGGTCGTCTATCGGGTCTCGCCGCTCACCTTTGCGCTGGCCAAAAAGCTGGTCGAATACCCCGCCGAGTTCCCCGACATGGCCGACGCATCCGGCAACCAACCCATCGCGATGGTGAACCTTATCGCCCAACGTCGCCTCGTTCCTGAACTACTCCAGCAGAACTTCACCGCCGCCAACGTCGCACAGGCGCTGGCCCCGCTCCTCGTCGATGGCCCCGAGCGCCAGCAGCAAATCGGCGGCCTCGCTGAGGTTCGCCGCCGCCTCCAGCCTCTCGCCAGTCAATCCTCCATCTCCCGCCTCGCCGACGCCGTCCTCGCGGCACTCAACGTCTGAGTCTTTACCTTTGCTGTTGTTTTTCTTTCTGTCCTTCCGGAAGAGAACCTGCTGCTTGCTCTGAGCGCCCTCAAAATCATCCGAAACCCTACAATCTGCGTCTATATAGTAGACAGGCGAACCTAGCCTCAAGGATATTCACGCATGTTCAAGCGACTCACCGCCCTCTACCGACCGGCTCTGCTGCTGTGCTCTCTTGCGGCGCTTGCGGTCGTCCCCACGCGCGCATCCGTCCCCCTGCGCCAGCAGATCGACGTCACCAACTACGTCATCCACGCTGAAATCGACCCCGCGACCAACCACCTCAGCGCGACCGTCAATGTCAGTTTCCAGACGCTCGACGACCTGAGCGTCATCATCTTCGGCCTCAACAACGGGCTACAAGTCACGAAAGTCACGGACGGTCAGGGACGCACCATCACCTCCGAGCGCGTCGCTGCCGATTCCACTCTCCGCATCAATCCCATCACGCCCATCGCCAAGAACACCTCCACGGCGTTCACCATCACCTACTCCGGCGTGCTCACCCTCGACACCAGTCCCGTCGACGGCATCAAGCTCGCCGCCATCGCCGACCCCATCAGTATTCTGCTCTACGCCGGCCGCTGGTTCCCCATCTCGATGCCCGGCCTGTTTACCGACCGCTTCACCGCCGAAACCCACATTACCGTGCCGGCGGGCGAGAAGGTCATCGGCAGCGGTTTCACTGGGCAGAAGACCGTCGGCAAGACCACCGAGTACAGCTTCAACTGGACGCGTTCGGGCTTCCCCGGCACCATCGTCGCGGGGAAGTTCCTCGACCCCGTCACCGCTCCCGGCATTCCCAACATCCGCGTCTTCACGACCGAGGCGCACAAGGCGCAGGCGCACGACTTCGCCAACACCGTGGTCAAGGAGTTCGAGTTCTTCTCCAGCACCTTTGGCCCGGCCGAAACCGGCAAGCTCGATGTGGTCGAGCTTCCCGGCGATGCGGTGTCCGCGGCGTGGGGGCCTGAAGTGATCGCCATCCGTCCCGACCGCGGCAACGCGCGCCTCTTCGCCAACACCATCGCCCACCAATGGTGGGGCAATCAGGTTTCGCCCGCCACGCTCAACGATGCGTGGATCACCAACGGCATGTCGCGCTATGCCGAACTGCTCTACCTTGAAGACAGCGCCGGTAAAGGCGCGTTCCAGAGCGCTGTTACAGACATCTCGGCGGGCGCGCTGGCCTACGATACCGACCCGCTCACCACCATCGGACGGCTCGACCCGTTCTCGCCGCAGTTCCAGTCCGAGACGCTCGAAAAGGGGGCGATGGTCTTCCACATGCTCCGCTGGGAGATGGGCGACGACGCCTTCCTCGCCTTCCTGCGCGGCATGCTGTCGCAATACACCGACAAACCCATTCGCTCGGCCAACGTCCAGACTGTCGCCGAAGCGCAGTCGCATCTGGAGTTGACGGCGTTCTTCTCGCAATGGGTCAATGGCACCGGCGCGCCTGCGTTCGCCGACAAGTACACCGTATTTCGTCTCGGCAGCAACAAGGGCTTTCGTACCGTCGGGGCGGTCACTCAGGACCTCGACCTGTTCAAGATGCCGGTCGAACTGCGCATCGAGACCGAGGGCAAGACGGAAGACCGCCGCGTCGATCTCTCCGGCAATGAGTCGCAGTTCACGGTCGAGACGTTTGGCCGTCCGCGGCGCATCACCATCGACCCCGACAACTGGCTGCTCAAGAGCACGCCCGACCTCGCCGTCCGTGTCGCCGTGCTGCGCGGGCAGCAGCAGGTGGCGCAGGGCGACTTGATCGCCGCTATCGGGGAGTACCAGAAAGCGCTCGACGCGAACAAGCAAAGCTCGCTGGCGAACTATCGCCTGGGCGAAATCTTCCTGCTCCAGAAGAACTATCAGTCCGCCGCGAACACCTTCCGCGACGCTCTGCGCGGCGACGGCGACCCGCGCTGGACCGCCGTCTGGAGCCACATCGAACTCGGCCGCATCTTCGATTGCACCGGCCAGCGCGAGCGCGCCGTCAACGAGTACCGTCTCGCCGTGCAGACCAACGACAACACCCAAGGGGCAGTCAACGAAGCGCGCTCCGACATGCAGAAGCCCTACGTGTGCGGCAAGAGCGTCGACTAGAAATCGTCGGCGATGCCCTCAAACAAATCTTTCGACTGCGTTGCCGGCTGCGGCACGATGGCCGCTGCGAGCGCGTAGCGCTCTTCTTGCCCATGCTTCAGGAACAACTCGCGCACCTGCGCTTCGAGCGGGGCCTGCGAGGTGTGCTTGCGGAAGGCTTCCATTTTTTTCTCGAAGACGGAGCGAATGTCGAGCGTCAGCGTCCACGGCGCGGGGAGCGGTTTGTGGCGTTCGGGGAGGAAGAAGTTTGTGGTTTGGTGGAAGAGCCGCTGCGGTTGGTAGAGCGCGCCGCAGTCGAGGTAACGCTTCGGGTTTCCCGCCCAGTGGAAGGCGGCAGACGTTGCGGCGGAGACGATGGTGTGGTCAACGTGCGTGTTGGCACCGCCGTCGAGGCCGAAGGTGATGACGACGTGCGGGCGGAATTGTCGGATGCGCTCGACGATATCTCCGGCAAGTTTGGAGAAGCCCGCGAACTCAAGTTGGCCGTCCTGGTAGTCGAGCATTTCGTGCCGGGCGACGCCGAGCACGTCGCAGGACGCGGCGAACTCGGCGCGGCGCATCTGGCCGAGTTCCTTGCCGCTGCCCGCGGTGCCGCGATGGGTGGCGGCCTGGCCGTCGGTGAGGCAGAGGACGAAGGTCTCCGCGTCGCGCTGGGCCGCGAGCGCGAGAGCGCCGCCGAAGGCGAAGCATTCGTCATCGGGATGCGCGCCGACGCATAGAAGTCTCAGGCCCAAACCGCCTCCTCGGGGAGGAGCTCTTCGTCGAAGAACAGATCGCCGCTTTCAATGGCTTCGTCGAGCGAGGCGTTTTTGTCCGATGCGTAGACCGGCGCAAAGCTGCGGCGGTGCAGCGCGCAGGGGCCGTGTTCGGCGAGCGCGCGGCGATGTTCGGGCGTGGCGTAGCCCTTGTGCGAGGCGAGGCCGTATTGCGGATAGGTTTCGTGCAACTCGCGCATCAGGGCGTCGCGATGCACCTTGGCGACGACCGAGGCGGCGGCGATGGAGATGCAGAGCGCGTCGCCGTAGAAGAGCCTGGTCTGCGCGCAGGGATGGTCGAGGCGCATGGCGTCGATGATGAGGTGGTCGGGCGCGATGGCTAGCCCGAGAACCGCGTGGAGCATGGCGATGCGCGTGGCTTGGTAGATGTTGACGCGGTCGATGGTCTCGGCGTCCACCGCCGCGATGCTGAGCGCCATGGCCTTGCGGCGGATGCGGAGGTCGAGACGCTCGCGGTCTTCGCGGGTCATCTGCTTGGAGTCCTTGAGACCGGCTCGCGCCAGCACTGCGATGCTGGTCGGCAGAATGACGGCCGCCGCGACCACGGGGCCGAAGAGCGCGCCGCGGCCGACTTCGTCGACGCCCGCAATGCACTGAAAGCCGTGGTAGCGCAGGGCCTGTTCAGGAGCGTCGGTGCAGAGCAGTTGCTTGAGCATCCGCTGCTTGGCGGTGGCTTTGGTGACGTTCTGCTTCAACAGGCGCTCTGCGGTCTTCATCTTCAGTGACAGTTTAGCCCTGCTGCCCGCCTACCTGTACCCCCTCCCCCCTCCCCCAGGGGTACCTTGCGCGCAAAGTCTTTAGAATGTGGGGCTCCAGCGTAGGGACCTGTTGCAAAGTATTCAAAGCAAAGGACTTCGGTGCAAAGTATTCAAAACAAAAGGACTTATGTTGTATGTTGGCTTAGACGTTGGCTGCGCGGTCGAAACCCGTGTCCGAAAATCCGGACATGGGGCACCCCGCCAAGGGAAACAAGCTGGGTTTTTAATGAGCGATGAGCTTTGAGTTTGTGAGCTATGAAGTGTCAGTTCCAAGCTCTATTTCCATTATATAGAGT
>JALYTE010000210.1 GCA_030854435.1 Acidobacteriota bacterium
TATCGTGACAGCGGAACGGTTAAGGATTCGGGTATGACCTGGTCGAGCGGGTAGACGCGGTCGACGTTCTCTCGCGTGATTAGTTGGTGGGGAGTGAACACCGCCGGTGGGACGTGCTGGCCCACGAGAACGGAGGACGCCAACCGGATCACTTCATCGCCGTAGCGTTCGGGAAAATAAGCGATGGAGCCTATGAGAGACGTGCTCTTGCGGCGGAGTTCCATGCGGGCCTCGACGGTGGCGTTCTGTCCCATGACGCAGCATTGTCCCGCGCGCCCGCATTCCTCAAAAGTACGAACAGCGCCGAGGGCCATCGGGTCGTTGCCCGCGAGCACTACGGTCCTCCGCGCGGGGGCGTGCCTCAGATGCTGACGCAGCTTTTCCATGGTGCGATCGAGCGAGCCGCGGGCGTCCACTTCGACAGTGGGAACGCGCTCCAAAGCCGGCAGGAGTTCGCGTAAGCCCGCCAGCATCCCACTGACTCGCAGCTTCACCAGCGGGCCTGCTAGTTCCTCTCCGATCAGAAGCACGCTTCCAGCCTCCCCATTCCAGTGCTGCTTGACCCAGCGCGCGGCGGCGCGCCCTCCCAGCAGACCAGCCTGGTAGTTATTGGCGCCGAAAAATGTGGCTCCCGGATGAGGAATTTCAATGGCGATAACGGGAATTCCCGCGGCAAGGAAGAGTGAGGAAATGGTCGGCGCGACGCGTTCGTGACTCTGGAATTCAATCACCAGATCCACATTTTCCCGAACCAGCGTGGCCGCATTCTGTAGCGCCATCCTCGCGCTGCGCCGGCTGCTGATTGTGATCATGTTCATCCCGGCTTCTTCGGCCGCACGCTGCACGCTTTCCGTCACGGAGCGGGAGAATGCAGTGTCGCTGCCGCGAGTTGCGAATCCAATCCGGTAACGCCGTTTCAAGGGTACCCGGACGCAACTGCGAAACCGGTCGCCACCCAGCCTCTCCACCAACCCTTCGGTCTCGAGCGTTCGCAACAGGCGCGAGGCCGTCGCTTTGTGGAGCGAGGTACGTATCACCAGGTCCCGCAGCCGCAGCACTTCCCCCTCGCTCCGGAAGGCCTGGAGAAGCTGACAAGCCCGTTGCACAGACTGAACAAGGTCCGACATGGCGTTTGCGTTGCATCGTCTCACATCGCGAGACGGAGCGCAACCGGCCCTGTCAGCCCCACTGCCGCCTATTTCGCGGCGTGCAGCCGAATCAGTTCCGCAACCTCATTCTGATTACTCTCGACGGCCGCCTCCATCGGTCCCAAGCCACGCCGATTCTTTAACGCGACATCCGCCCCGCGCTCAATCATAAGCTTGACCACTTCTACCCTGCCCAGAGAAGCCGCATAATACAAAGGTGTTGCGCCGGACTCCTCGTCCCGTATATTGATATCGGCCCCGTGATCGAGCAGTAAACGGACCACCTCCGCATGCCCGCCCAGCGCCGCATCATGCAACGGCGTGGTTCCAGACCTGTTCCTTTGATCGATTTTGGCCTGCCGTGAAAGGAGCAGTTCCGCAATCTCACGGTGTCCCTTCAGACACGCATCGTCGAGCGGAGAGGTACCCTCTGGACTGAGCCCGTTCACCTCGGCGCCCTTATCCAGCAGCAGGGCAACAACATCGATTTGCCCTTTAATGACGGCGTCATGCAGAGCGCGCGGACCAGCCCACCGCGCCCCGTTGGCGAGTAATTCCCTCGCGACTGCAGCGTGATTAGATTGTAGTGCGTCATCGAGCGGCGTTGCACCCGAACGGTCCCTTGCACTGACATCCGCTCCAGCGGCCAGCAGCACATTAGCAACATCGAGATGGCCTTTCAGTGCGGCTTCGTGCAGGGGTGTCCGGCCAGTGTCTTCGTTTTTCGCCTTGCAATCGGCGCCATGCGCAAGCAGTGTTTTTACCGCATCGGCGTTCCCTTTCGAGGCGGCTTCGTCGAGCGCGGTCTCGCCTGTGGAGTCTTTCGCATTCACATCGGCGCCGTGCGAGAGCAGCAACTCTAGCATTGCTGCCGAGCCACGGCCGGCCGCCAGTTCCAACGGCGTTGACCCGGCCCGGTCTTTGGCCTGAACGTCGGCCCCACGGGCGATCAGTAGCTCAGCTATATCAAGGTGATTGGTGCTGATGGCATAGTCGAGAGGCGTCGAGCCGGCTTCCGAATGCCGCGCATCAACGCCCGCCCCACTCTCGAGCAGCAAGACTACGGCTCCGGGCTGGCCGGCCCAAGCGGCATCGTGCAGCGCGGTCGCACCCAGGAAATCGCGCGCGTCAATGCTGATGCCGTGTTGGACCAACTGTCCGATTACACTGCGAAGCCGTTCGAGATTGCCGGCGCGGGCGGCGCGATGTAAATCGTCAACCTCGCTCCCCAGAGCCGATCCAATTCCGAGGAACAGCACCGCCCACTTGATAAACGTCGCTCTACTTTTCCTTCGACTCGCGATAACCCGCCTTGACGGCGTCGCCCTCATACATGTACTTCCCGACTTTGGTCTTCCCGTACCATCTGTCGCCTTCACGGTGGAACACCTTCGTTTCCGTATTAACCCAAACCTGGCCGGGGCTGGGCGTACCGGCTGAAGTGTTCGGAGTCGGCACGTTCGAAGCCGAGGGAGTCGACCGCTGATATGGTGCGGACGTCTGCATCGGCGGTGCCTGAGTTGCCGCTGGAGTCGACCTCGGCATGCTTGCCGCCGTAGCTGCTCCCACCGTCACCATGGGCGTAATCCCTTGAATCGTTCTGGCGGGCACCCCTGCCTTCGCAAGA
>JALYTE010000025.1 GCA_030854435.1 Acidobacteriota bacterium
ACAATGCCCACCAGCGCAAGGATGATGAAGGACGTCAACATCACGCTGGCGGATGCGCTGAGAACGATGTCGCCTTCGTGGTTCGCGGTCTTGTACATCTCGGAGTAGAGCGGCATGGGCGGCACCAGGTGCGCGACGACAACGGCTACGATCATGCCCACCAAACCCGCGAGAAAAGTCAGCGTGAGCGCTTCGAGCAGAAACTGCATGAGGATGTCGCGGCGGCGCGCGCCGAGCGCTTTCTGCAAGCCGATTTCGCGGGTGCGCTCCGAGACCGAAACCAGCATGATGTTCATCACGCCGACGCCGCCGACCGCCAGCGTCATCGCCCCGATGATGCCAAGCAGCACTTGCAATGCGATCGAAAACTGCATGATTTGTGCGGAGTCTTCGATGGTGTCCCAGGAGCCGAGGGCCTTCTCGTCCTTGGGGTCGAAGTGGTGGCGCTGCGCGAGCACGGTGCGGACGGCTTGAAGCGCTTGCAGGTGCATCTCGGGTGAAGACGGTTGAAAGACCAGCGAGTCGGGGTCGCGCTGCTGGCTGAGTTCGCGCATGGTCTGGAAAGGGACGAAGATGTTTTCGTTGTCGGGGCCGTTGTTGGACGAGTCCTGAATCTTATTGCGCAGGACGCCGATGACCGTGAACGGCTGGCCTTCGATCTGCACGACTTCGCCGACCGGGGGATAGCCGTTGAAGAGTTTGTTAGCGGCGTGCGCGCCGAAGATCACGACCTGGCGGCGGTCGGAGAAGTCAGCGGCTTCAAAGTAGCGCCCGTTTTCCACGTCGAGCTTGCGCATTTCACCATACGGAAGGTCGATGGCTTTGGACTGAATATTGACGACCTTGGGGCCGTACTTGACGCTGAACCCGCTGTCGGTTTCCCGCGAAATGGCTTTGAGAAAAGGCAGCGAGTCGCGCACGGCTTCCATGTCGCCGTCGCGCAGCTTGATTCTGTGACCGGAGCGCTCGCCACCGGACTGCATCGAAGTCTGCCCGCCCCACACCATGACGATGTTGTTGCCGATGCCGAGAAAGCCTTGCAGCACGGTGTTGCCGAGGCTTTTTCCGTAGCTCAACAGAAGCACGACCGTTACCAGTCCCCACATGATGCCGAGCATGGTGAGACCGGAGCGCACGCGGTTGCGATTGAGCGAGTCGATGGATTGCAGGAACGCTTCTCTGAGGTTCATCGGCTAGTCCGCCCGCAGACATTCAATCGGTGTGAGTTTGGCCGCGCGCAAGGCTGGGTACGTGCCTGCGGAGACAGTAATGGCCGCGAGAGTGACGAGCGAAGCAATGATCGCGACCGGAGAAATAGCGGGACCGGGAATGAAGTCGGGCCGTGGCAGGGCGGTGAGAATGAGGCAGATGCCCACACCGCAAATGAGGCCGATGGCACCGCTGACCAACGTGATGATGGCGGATTCGGCGAGGAATTGGCGTCGGATGTCTTTGGCGGTCGCGCCCAGGGCCTTGCGGACGCCGATTTCGCGCGTGCGCTCGGAGACCGCGACCAGCATGATGTTCATGACGCCGATGCCGCCGAGAGCGAGCGTGAGCAGCGCGACGACGGCAAAGAAAATAGTCATTGCGCGAAAAATATTCTCCGTAAACTTTGCGCCTTCGAGCGTGTCCCAGATCCACAGCGCGTCCAGATCGAGCGGGTCGAAGTGATGCCGGTCTCCGAGAATCTGTCGCACCTGACGCACAGCATCTTCATGGCGGTCGGCGGAGACCGGTTGCACGACGATGTTATTGACCCAACCAGGCTGCGTTCCGGGGCGTACGGGTGGGAAGTCGCGCGCCATCGCCGAGTAAGGCACGAAGAGCTGCGTGTTGTCGGGGCCGGAGCCGTAGCTGCCGTTCTGCTTTTTATTCTCGAGCACTCCGATGACGACGTAGGGATAGCCCGCGACCATGAGGGTCTCGCCGATGACGGTTTGACCGGGATAGAGTTGCCGGTTGGCTTCCGAACCGAGCACGATGACGCGCGCGCCGTTGGCTTCGTCGTCGGGCGTGAAGAGACGGCCTTGCTCGGCGGTGAGCGAGCGGAAGCGTTGGTACTCCGGCCAAACGCCACGCACCGCGCGACTGGCAGCGTTCCACTGGCTGACCTCGGAGACGGTGCTGCGCAGTTCGGGCGAGACCGTCTTGACAAGCGGCGCGAGTTGCTGGATGGCGATGGCATCGTCGACCGTGAGCGCGACGTCGCGGCCGGCGGCGTAACCTCCTGCGGGCAGACCGGTTTTGCCGCCAAAGCAGATGGCGATGTCGGTGCCAATGCTCTGGAGATGCTTTTGCTGGTCGATGCCAAAGCCAATCCCAAGACCCACCAGCAGGATGACCGATGTGATGCCCCAGATGATGCCGAACATGGTGAGGAAACTGCGCAGCTTGGCGTCCCACAGGGCCGACAACGTCTGTTTGAGGATCTCGCGAAGGGGCATGGTGTGTGGGCCGCGTGCTTGGCACACAGTGATACGGCTGGAATTGCGGAAAGGTTCCTCAGGAGCATGATGAGGCGGATACGGTACGATAGTGGCGCGGCCCGCGTTTCGAGGGCTTTATGCCCGGATGGTGAAATCGGCAGACACAGCGGACTTAAAATCCGCAGACCATAACCGGTCGTGGGGGTTCAAGTCCCCCTCCGGGCACCATGAATCGGACGAAATTGTCGGCCATCGGCAGTGCGTGAGTCCGCATCAAAGTCAAAAGTTTGCTACAGGTTAGGACTCCCACGCGTATGACGTTACAGAGCTGCCGAAACAACCTCTACCGCCTCGCCGGCCACGCGCTTATGCTTGCGGCCGGAGGTATGCTGACCGCTCCAGCCCAGGCGCAAGCCATTGTTCCCACCAACTCAGAGACTGCCGTCAGCGTCGCGATCGGGCTTCCGGACGCGCCGTCCGCTCTAAGCCTCCGCCCCATTGCGACGGCCAACGACGTGCCACTGGAGCAACAGCTTCATTCGGAGGTAAACCTCCCAACGC
>JALYTE010000275.1 GCA_030854435.1 Acidobacteriota bacterium
AAGGTCGGCCCATGCGTCATCACGCAACTCAAGACGATGGCCAAAGACGGCTACGACGCCGCGCAGATCGGCCTCGTCGAGTTCGTCAAGGCCACCAAGGTGAACAAGGCCATGACCGGCCACTTCGCCAAGACCAACGTGCCGCCCGTTCGCGAGATTCGCGAAGTGCAGCTCGAGTCGACCACCGGAGCAGCGGACGATGCAGGCGCTAAGGCCGGCGACCGCATTCTGGTCGACATCTTCGACGGCACGAAGTTTGTGGATGTTATCGGCAACTCGAAGGGCCGCGGTTTTGCAGGCGTCATTCGCCGTCACGGATTTGCGGGCGGACCGAAGTCGCACGGCCACATGTTCCAGGTGCAGGGTTCGATCGGCGCATCATCGTTTCCGTCGCGCGTTTTTCCCGGCCAGCGCATGCCCGGTCACATGGGAACCAATCAGGTCACCGTCCGCAACCTCCGTATCCACGGCATCGACGTCGAAGACAATCTTCTTCTGGTCGAAGGTGCCGTTCCAGGAGCGCGTGACGGTTATGTGCTCGTCTCAAAAGCGAAAGCGCCACCGAGAGAGCGGCGTGGATTTGCGGGCGCTGCCACCAAGGACGCATTGAAGGCTTCGAAGAAGGCAGCACCGAAAAAGAAATAAAGAAAATAAGCAAAGCCTCTGCCTTTGCTTTGTTCTAAATGCTGCGCGGGGAACGGACCGAGTTACGCAGCCTAACAAATTACGGCATGCCGCATCGATGGCATGCAAAGAAAGAAGTAGAGATGGCAAACGTCAATATAGTCAACCTCGCGGGAACTAAAGTCGGAGAGTTCGAACTCGACGACCTGTTCTCCGGAGAAGTCAACGAGACCCTGCTCTGGGAAGCGGTCAAACATTATCGCGCTTCGATCCGTCAGGGTACGGCGGCAACCAAGAACCGCAAGAAGGTTTCGGGCGCGGGTCGCAAGCTGTGGAAGCAGAAGGGCACGGGCCGCGCTCGCGTCGGTTCCATCCGCACGCCGCTATGGCGTGGCGGCGGCACGGTCCACGGACCCCAACCGCGCAGCTACGACCACCCCTTCCCGAAGAAGAAGCTGATGGGCGCGCTACGCTCTGCCATTTCTTCCAAACTCGCCGCAGGCAAGCTCACCATCGTCGAAAACTTCGACGTTGCCGAAGGCAAGACCAAGCTCTACCGCACCGCGCTGAACACGCTCGAAGCGAAGAAGACGACGCTGCTGGTGGAGTCTTCGCAGGAGCTCTCCGAGAAGCTGTACCTCGGGTCACGCAACCTGTCCGGCGTCGAGCTTGTGCTGTCCTCTGAAGTCCATCCCTACGACCTGTTGAAGTACGAGCACGCCGTGTTCTCGAAGGCCGCGTTCGAGACGCTACAGGAGACGCTCAAGAAGTCTGTTTCCAAGCGCAAGCATGAGCAGGCTGCCGAGAAGGAGGCTGCATAATGTCTACGACAATCTACAAAGTAATTCGCCGCCCGCTTATCACGGAGAAAGCTCTCGCCACGCGCGAAGTCGAAGGCTCGCTGGTGTTTGAAGTGGCCGCGGGCGCGACCAAGACCGAAGTCAAGCAGGCCGTCGAGCTGTTGTTCAAAGTGAAGGTTGCCGCCGTTCGCACCGCGAGCTATGTGGGCAAGGAACGCAAGCGCGGTAAGTACTCCGGCTATCTCCCCGACTGGAAAAAAGCGTATGTGCGCCTGAAAGCCGGAGAGAAAGTTCCCGACTTCGCGGCAGAACTGTAAAGATCAGGAAACAGCCAACAGGAAACAACAAACCTGGCGGCGTAACAATTGAGTAACACGCACCATGTATCGCGCTCGAAAAGTAGTTAGCAACTTGCGCGGCAAAGGAAATCAGTACCATGCCGATTAAATCATTTCGTCCGATTACGCCGACCCTCCGCTTCCAGACGAAGCTGGTCAACGACGATATTACGACCGATAAGCCGCATAAGCCGCTGCTGGCCGTGAAGCCGCGCACCGGCGGCCGCAACAACATGGGCAAGCTCTCGATCCGCCATCAGGGCGGGGGACATAAACAGAAGCTGCGACTTATCGACTTCAAGCGCGACAAATACGGAATTCCCGCAACGGTTGCGACCATCGAGTACGATCCGAACCGCAGTTCGCGCATCGCGCTGGTGCATTATGCCGATGGTGAGAAGCGTTACATTATTCAGCCTATCGGTTTGAAAGTTGGCATGAAGATCATGAGCGGCCCCGAGGCCGACATCCTGGTCGGCAACGCGCTGCCGTTGAAGAACATTCCCACCGGCACGATCGTGCATAATATCGAGCTTCGTCCCGGCAAGGGCGCGCAGATGGCGCGTTCGGCGGGCGCGCAGGTGAACCTGATTGCCAAGGAAGGCGATTACGCTCTGCTGAAGCTGCCCTCGGGCGAGACCCGCAAGGTACTCGTCGAGTGCATGGCAACTATCGGCCAGGTCGGCAACACGGACCACGAAAACGTGACCATCGGCAAAGCAGGCGCCAACCGCTGGCGCGGCATTCGCCCTGCCAACCGCGGCGTTTCGATGAACCCGGTCGACCACCCGCACGGCGGTGGTGAAGGTAAGACCTCGGGCGGTCGTCACCCGGTTACACCGTGGGGACAGCCGACACGAGGTTACAAGACTCGCAATAACAAGCGCACGGATGTGTTTATCGTAGCGCGCCGCAACAAGGGCAAGTAGCCTTTAGTTTCTAGCTGTTGGCTAGAGGCTAGGAGCTAATGCCTATTGAGGGATTCAAAAGCCACACCAAGTCTCAGTATGAGATTCGTCGCATTCAGCACAGCAACACGGAGTTATACATGGCACGCTCTACAAAGAAGGGCCCTTTTATCGACGCCCACCTGATGGTGAAGATCGATGGCATGAACGCGGCAAATGAGAAGAAGGTGATCCGCACCTGGTCGCGTCGGTCGACCATCCACCCCGATATGGTGGGGCACACCATCGCCGTGCATAACGGGCGCAAGTTTATTCCCGTCTATTGCACTGAGAACATGGTCGGGCACAAGCTTGGCGAGTTTTCCGCCACCCGCACCTTCAAGGGTCACTCGGCTAAGTCGGGCGACACCGCGAAAGCTAAATAAGATTTTAGGCAGCGTTTCCCTGCTCTGTAACTCCGAAGGAATTATTTATGGCTAAGGCAATTGCACCAAACATTACCGAGTTCCGCGCGGAAGCGAAGTTCCAGCGCGGCAGCCCGCAGAAGGCCAAGCTTGTGCTCGACCTTATCAAGGGCAAGCGCATCGAGGCCGCGATCAACATCGTCTCATTCACCAACAAGCGTTGGTCGCCGGTGGTCGAGAAAGTCTTGCGCTCGGCCGTCCAGAACGCAGTCTACGTTTCCGGCGAAAAAGGCCTCGACATCGATGTCGACAACCTCTACGTCAAGACCGCCGTGGCGAACGAAGGCCCGCGCATGAAGCGCATTCGCCCCGCACCGATGGGCCGGGCGTTCCGGTATCAACGGCGCATCTCGCACATCATCGTTACGGTCGCGGAGAAGAAGTCCGCCGCCGAGCACGCTGAGGCTGCTCCTGCTGTGGTGCCGGCGAAGAAGACTGCCGGCAAGAAATCTGCCGGTAAGAAGACTGCCAGCAAGAAAGCCGCCGCGAAGAAGTCTCCAGCGAAGAAGGCAGCCGCCAAGAAGGCGACTGCAAAGAAAGCTGCAGCTAAGTAAATTCCACGCTGTATGAAACAGGTATAGCCTTACCGGCTCAACCGGCAGGCTGCAAAGGTTGAAGGGAAAAATATGGGACAGAAAGTCCATCCTTACGGATTCCGCCTCGGCATCAACAAGCCTTGGAAGTCGCGCTGGTTCGTTGAGCGCGGCTATGACAAGTTGCTGATCGAGGACGTTAAGCTCAAGGCCGAACTGCGCGAGAAGCTCAAGGCCGCCGGCGTCTCGTCGGTCGAAGTCGAGCGCCCGGGCAACAAGCTGCGCCTCATCATCCGCACCGCGCGTCCGGGCATCATCATCGGCCGCAAGGGCGCGGAGATCGACAAGCTCAAGGCCGACATCCAGAAGCGCACATCCCGCGAGGTGTTTATTGACATCCTCGAAGTCAACAAGCCGGAGCTCGACGCCCAACTCGTCTCGGAGAGCATTGCCCTCCAGCTCGAGAAGCGCGTTTCGTTCCGTCGTGCCATGCGCAAGTCGGTCGATTCAGCGCTGCGGTTTGGCTGCAAGGGCATCAAGGTACGCGTTTCGGGCCGCCTGAACGGCAATGAAATCGCGCGCTCCGAGTGGTATCTTCAGGGTCGTCTTCCCCTGCACACGCTGCGTGCCGACATCGACTACGGCTTCTCCGAGGCGCACACGACGTTTGGCATTATCGGTGTCAAGACATGGGTCTACCGCGGCGATATCTATGAGCAGAAAAAACGGCGCGATCCAGTCCCGGTGACTACGGGCGCGTTCTAAAACTCGTGTGTGGGGCTTCGCGGGCTGGTCATGTCCGCGCTGTTACTGTACACTTAACAAGTTTGGCCCTGAGTCTGTCCTGAGCTTCGTGAGAAGCGTTTGTGTCAGAGACCCCGGTCAGCGTCTTCCTAGCCGTCGCATGTCTTCTTCGCGCGTGGACTTCGCCTCAAGCCGTTTGCAAAGGAAACACTCATGCTTTTGCCCAAGAAAGTTAAGTACCGCAAGCAGCAGCGCGGCCGCATGTGCGGCAAGGCGTGGCGCGGCTCCGATATTTCGTTCGGCGATTTCGGCCTCAAGGTGCTGGAGTGCGGCTACATCACCGACCGCCAGATTGAAGCCTCGCGTATCGCCATGACGCGCTTCATTAAGCGTGGCGGCAAGGTCTGGCTGCGCTTGTTCCCGGACAAGCCGATCACCAAGAAGCCCGCCGAAACCCGTATGGGTAAAGGCAAGGGCGCGCCCGATCATTGGGTCGCGGTGGTCCGCCCCGGCAAGATCTTGTTCGAGATGGAAGGCGTTCCGGTCGAGTTGGCGAAAGAGGCGATGCGTCTGGCGTCGCACAAACTTCCGCTCAAGACTGTGTTCGTCGTCCGCCCTGGGCTCAAGACTGAAGTCGTCGCGAAATAAAGTATGTTGTCACCGCAGCGAAAGCAGATTCCTCCGCTGCGCTACGGAATGACAACTCCAATAGAAGTTGAAGGAAATTCATTATGGAACTCGACAAGATTCGCAACCTCTCGGACGAAGAGTTGAAGACGCAAGAGGCGCAGGCCGCTGAGCAGATCTTCCGCATCCGCTTCGCCAAGACCCTGGGCAAGCTGGACGGCGTGAAAAACCTCCCGTCGCTCAAGCTCGACATCGCACGCATCAAGACCATCGCACGTGAGCGTCAGCTCAAAACAGAAACAGCAGGGAAGGCATAACTATGGCCGATACGACCACTACCACCACTCCGGCCGAGCAGACCGCCTCCTCCGCCCCCGCGTCAACCTCGAAGCGCAACGAAAAGGTAGGTCTCGTCGTTTCGACGAAAATGGCGAAGACGATTGTTGTCGAAACCGAAATGCGCAAGGCCCATCCTAAGTACAAGCGCGTGTTGAAGTCGAACAAGAAATTTTACGCGCACGACGAGCAGAACTCGGCCCGCGTCGGCGACATGGTCCGCATCCGCGAGTCGCGCCCGCTGTCGAAGCTGAAGCGCTGGACGCTGGAGGAAATTATTCGACGGTCGTCGCTGTCGCAGTCCGTTGACGAGAAGCCCAAGACTGTCGCCGCAAAGTAAGCAGGACTCGCAAGAGCTACCGGGTTTGCACGAACGGTAGGTCACGGCTTCAGCCGTAACAATTACAGGCGTGAAAATGGCGGAGCTTTAGCCCCTGAGGCCGCCACCTCTAAGGGCCTTAGAGATTAGCTGTACCAGGAGATTCAAATGTCAGTTCAAATGCGGTCCATGCTTGCCGTCGCCGACAACTCGGGTGCGCGCAAGCTCCAGGTGATCCTTCCCCTCGGCGGCGGTCTCGGCAAGAAGGCCCATCTCGGCGACGTAGTTACGGCGGCAGTCAAGGAGTCCTCGCCCGACGGCACGGTCAAGAAGGGCAAGGTCGTCAAGGCTGTCATCGTTCGCCTGCGCAAGGAAGCGCGCCGCCGCGACGGCACCTACATCCGTTTCGACGAGAACGCCGCTGTCGTCATCAACGACAACAACGAGCCGGTTGGCACGCGCGTCTTTGGTCCCGTGGCCCGCGAGCTTCGCGAGAAGAAGTTTTTGAAGATCGTTTCACTCGCGCCTGAAGTTATTTAGTTCAACTGCGCTTCGGCGCAATGTACGACGGATTCCGGCTCCGCAATCGTCGAGGCTCACGTAATGAGCAATGGAGAAAGCAATGCCTAGCAAGTTCAAACCGGCGCTGGCCGGAAAGAAGTCGAAACTCAAGATCAAGCGCGGCGATCAGGTGATCGTTATCGCTGGCAAGAGCAAGGGCACCAAGGGCCGAGTTCTACGCATCATCGCCGACAAGAACCGCGTGCTGGTCGAGGGCGCGCAGATGATCAAGAAGCACATGAAGCCAAACCCGCAGAAGCAGATCGCGGGCGGCATCCTGGAGCAGGAAGCGACGATTCACATCTCAAACGTTATGCTGCTCGATTCCGACGGCAACAAGACGCGCGTCGGCTATCAAACCGAAAGTGGAAAGAAGACCCGCATCGCGCGCTCCAATGGCGTCACGATTCCGGAAAAGAAGACTGTAGCAGCGAAGAAATAAGGGGGAAGAGTAAAGAGTTTATAGAGTGCGTTTCTCTTCGCTCTTCACTCTTCACTCTTCGCTCTAAAAATTGAACACCCCACGAACCGGTACACGGCGCGAGCTACTCCGAAACCGTGGAGAAAGAGAAAGAACATGGCAGCCCGTCTCAAAGAAAAGTTTCACTCGGAAATCAAGCAAAGCTTGCAGAAGGAACTTGGCCTCGGCAACCCAATGGCCGTTCCCACGCTCGACAAAATCGTGATCAACATGGGGCTGGGCGAAGCGACGCAGAACGTCAAGATCATGGACCCGCTGCTGGCCGACCTCGGCTCGATCGCCGGCCAGAAACCGGTCATCACGAAGGCCAAGAAGTCCATCGCGGCGTTCAAGCTGCGCGAGGGCATGCCCATCGGTGCGATGGTCACGCTGCGCGGCGACGCAATGTACGAGTTTCTCGACCGACTGATCTCGATCGCTCTGCCCCGCGTGCGCGACTTCCGCGGCGTATCGTCCAAGAGTTTCGACGGTCGCGGCAACTATACGCTCGGCCTGCGCGACCAACTCATCTTCGCCGAAATCGACTACGCGAAGGTGGACAAGATCAAGGGCATGAACGTCACCATCGTTACGACGGCAAAGGACGACAACAGTGCTCGTGAGTTGCTGAAGGCGTTCGGCATGCCGTTCCGCCAAGGCGCGTAAGGTATTGGAACGAAACGGTAGGTCACGGCTTCAGCCGTGGCATTTCCGGAGACAGGATGTGCGGCTTTAGCCGCTGAGGCAAAGGGTTCATCAACAAGTTTGCAATAGAAGTTTGCAGTAGAATAGAGAGAGCACAAAATGGCAACCACCGCAAAACGCGTCAAAGACGCCCGAGTACCGAAGTTCAAGTCCCGCCAGCACAACCGCTGCCAGCTCTGCGGTCGTCCGCGCGCGTTCCTGCGCAAGTTCGGCTGCTGCCGTTTGTGCTTCCGTTCGCTGGCGCTCAAGGGCGAGATTCCGGGCGTCGTGAAGTCTAGCTGGTAGTTCTGCAATCGCTTCCACTCGGAAGAGACATCGAGCCCATGCTCGCTTAGTCTTCCGGGTGTTGAACGAGGCTTCAGCCTCGGCCCTCACAAGAGGGTGAGACCAAAGTAAGGCGCGACACGTTTTCAGATTTTTCAGAAACCGAAGGCGAACCGCCACAACCATTCCCGCAGGTTCTCCCGGCTGTTCAGCCTGGAGCGAACGGGGGATGAAAGGACAACGATGAATCTTACCGACCCCGTCGCAGACTTCCTCACGCGCATCCGCAATGCCCACCGCGCGAAGCACCAGAAGCTCGACGCCCCTGCCTCCAAGTTGAAGTCCGAGATCGCCCGCATTCTCAAGGAAGAGGGTTACATCGCGAACTACAAGCCCGCCGAAGAGAACGGCATGAAGGTCATCCGCGTGTACTTGAAGTACGGCCCGAACAATGAGCCGGTCATCCGCGACCTCAAGCGCATCTCCCGTCCCGGCTGCCGCGTGTATCTGGGCAAAGACGAGATTCGCCGTGTCCAGGGTGGC
Source organism: Acidobacteriota bacterium (assembly GCA_030854435.1). Lineage (GTDB taxonomy): Bacteria > Acidobacteriota > Terriglobia > Terriglobales > Acidobacteriaceae > Granulicella. The sequence goes on from JALYTE010000275.1 coordinate 8,227, forward strand.
CTCGGCATCTCGATCATGACTACGCCCAAAGGCGTTATGACCGGACGCCAGGCGCGCCGCGAAAATGTAGGCGGAGAGATTCTCGCCGAAGTCTGGTAAGAGCAGGGATTAGGGAACAGGGATTAGGGATTAGGGAACCTGCTCCAGTTATTGCACGATTCCGGAAGGTCAGGGTCTCCGACCCTGCCGCCAACGGCAACGATTTGGAAGGGGCTTTAGCCCCTGAGGTAAGGCGGGCAACCGCCGGCTGCAGTGGAACGAAGAAGCTGAGAGCCAGAAGCTAACGGCTAACAGCTTTCTTCGAGACTCGCAAGCCACAAAGGATTGGAACCACATGTCACGTATAGGCAAGAAGCCCATTACGATCCCCGCGGGCGTCAAATACACGGTCAACGGCAACGTTGCCACGATCGAAGGCCCCAAAGGCAAGGTCAACGCGCTGATCCCTGCCGGCATTACGCTCTCGCAGAAGGACAACGTCCTCACGCTCGAGCGGCCCGACGACAAGCACGCTGCGGTCCACGGTCTGGCTCGCGCGCTGGTTTTTAACGCAGTCGAAGGCGTGACCAATGGCTGGAAGAAGGAACTCGACGTCGTCGGCATCGGCTATCGCGTGGAACTCAAAGGCAAGAACATGGTCGTGTTCACGCTGGGTTACTCGCACCCTATCGAGTTCCCGCTGCCCACCGGAATCGAAGTTGCCATCGACCCGAAGCAGACCCATGTGACTGTCTCCGGCATCGATCGCCAGAAAGTCGGTCAGATTGCCGCGGACATGCGTTCGCTGCGCAAGCCTGACCCGTACAAGAACAAGGGCGTCCGCTACTCCGACGAGAAGCTCAAGAAGAAGGTTGGAAAGACCGGAGCGAAATAAGGCAGTGAGTAGTGAGTAAACGCTGCTCATCAAGGTTGGGCGAAGTGGCCTCATTCACTATTCACTACTAACTGTTCACTGAAACCCGAACGTCGCCAGAGGCTGGCGACGCCACTAGGAAGGAAACGAAAGCTATGATCAATCTTCGCCAACGCAACGATATTCGCCAGCGAGTCCACAATCGCATTCGCGCCAAGATGGCCGGTACGGCCGAGCGTCCGCGCCTCAACGTGTACCGTTCGCTCAACCACATCTACACACAACTCATCGACGACCTGAACGGCGTCACCATCGCCTCGGCATCGACCATGACGGCCAAGGGTACTGAGCGCAAGGCCGGCGGCAACGTTGAAGCCGCAAAGATGGTCGGTACATTGATCGCAGAGCGCGGCAAAGAGAAGGGCATCAAAAAGGTGGTCTTCGACCGCGGCGGCTATCTGTACCACGGCCGCATCAAGGCCCTCGCCGACGCCGCTCGTGAAGCTGGCCTGGAGTTTTAAGCAATACGTTTTTTCAACCGCAACAACAATCAACCGTAAGAGTTGAAAACCTCCGGACCGGCGTGCCGGGGAAATAAAAAGGAAATCATTATGGCAATGAAACCAAGACTCGACGGTAACCGCATGAACCTCAAGGACGAGGTCGTCAGCATCAACCGCGTGACGAAGGTCGTCAAGGGCGGCAAAAATATGTCGTTCGCCGCGCTCGTCATCGTGGGCGATCCGTCCGAAGGCGTGGTCGGCTACGGCTCGGGTAAAGCGAAGGAAGTTCCGCAGGCGATCCGCAAGGGCATCGAAGCGGCCAAGAAGAATCTCATCCGCGTCCACCTTACACAGACCTCGATTCCGCACCAGGTGCTGGGCGGTTTCGGTGCCGGTTCGGTGCTGCTGAAGCCCGCGCCTGAGGGCACCGGCATCATCGCCGGCAAGACGGTCCGCGCCGTGATGACTGCTGCGGGTATTCAGAACGTGCTCACCAAGTCGCTCGGTTCAGCAAACCCGCATAACGTGGTCAAGGCCACCTTCGACGCTCTCACACAGTTGCGCGACAAGGCCGAAGTGGCCGCGCTGCGCGGCAAGTCGGTCGACGAACTTTAAGGCAGGGAACAGCCAACAGGGAACAGAGTGCGGTTCGATATTCCTGGAACTGGTACAGAACGGTAGGTCACTGCTTCAGCCGTGACATCTTCCGCAAAGTTGAAAGGGGGCTTTAGCCCCTGAGGTACAAAGAAATCAAGGGGCTTTGGCTCTGGAGAAAAACAATGGCAAGCGAAAGCAAAATCAAGCTCCAATATTTCCGCTCGAAGATATGTACGCCGGTGAAGCACAAACTCGTCGTCAAGGGCCTGGGCTTCACGCGTCTCAACCAGATCGTCGAGCGCGAAGACACACCCTCGATCCGTGGCATGGTGGCCAAGATTCCTCACCTCGTCAGGGTCGTCGACTAACGATTGCCTGGGAACAATCGGAAGGGCAGGGTCTTCGACCCTGCCAACCCAAAGCTCCCTTTTTAT